>JAHDEV010000039.1:2967-20384 GCA_020628615.1 Dokdonia sp. | reverse complement strand
CACTCTTTTTCATAAAGTTATTTAAGTTTTTATCAGATACAAATCCGTCTATATGAGGTGTATCTGTGTATTGTGCAACGGTATTATACTCACTTTTTGAAGGTTGTAACCATACGTTGTTGTTCTTATAAACAGGTAGTGTGTTATATCTGTAGCCAAAAGCGAGTGGGTGAGTTAAGTCAAGATCTACTTCAAAAATGGCACCTCCTAGGCGCTCTTTACCACGGTTAGGACCTTTGTTTACATAAGGTTTGCGCTCTTTGGTCTTTGTAGAGTCTTCTTTCTTATCTTCTGTGAGTTTACCTGTAGCAATTTTTGATTTTATAGCCCAGCTACTCGCTGTTCCAGAAGTGATGAGCGTATTACCTTGGGCAATCCAAGCTTTCAGGTTTTTTTGCTGTCTATCTGATATGTCGTTGTAGTTACCAGATACCATTACTAGTGTATTGTACTTACCTAAATCAACACGGTTAAAGTTGCTCATCATCACCTTGGTGATAGGCATATGCACACGTGTGTCAAGCAAGTGCCATACCTCTCCAGCCTCATAAGAGCTAGTACCATTACCTATAACCATAAGTGCCTTAGGAGCGTCTATTTTTTGAAAGTTGCGACTTCCTAAATCAATTCCTTTTATGCTAAAGCCAGTATTTGCCGCATAAATAGGGACTTGATATTTTTGCTGTGCAGCTGCTAGTATGTCATATACTTCATCTTCGGTCTCATCTTGACGACTTACTGGTAGCATAAGTGTACCATAATTAAAATCCCTTATACCACTTGTAGTATTTGCTGTAAACGGTTTAAAAGCGGTGGCAAGCACGAGACCTTCTTTTTGTAGATAATTAAGTAATGCGGGAGCATTGTAGTCATCATAATCTATGAGATAAGCATAACTTGTTTTTGTTACAGGAGCTATGCTTACAAGATTATCTGTTGTGGTGATCTCTTTTCCTAAACTCGGTGTGCTGTTTAAACCTTTATAACGCATATTGTAAAAGTTACCTACAGACCACGCACTGGCATCATAATATACACTATCACGGTAGGTGCTGTAAGTTTCAAAAAATGATTGAACCATTCTTTTTTGAGCTTGGTGAGTAGGTACTACATAACGACCATCACCTTTATCATATAGTTTAATACGGTGCTTTAAGAGTTTGTCTATAAAAGCTTTTGTTCTATTTGCATCATAAGGATCACCAAACTCGTATGCGGCTGCTTGATCTGTTTTTCCCTTCTTAAATGCGCTTTTAAAGAACTCTTGTTGATACTCACGTAGTCTCGCTTTGTTCTCTACGGCGGCCTTAACGGTAGCCATTCCAGATGTAAACTGGTTTCTTATTGTAAATGGAAAACTTATGGTCCCAAAATCTGTGTCTTGTAAATGCCCACGGCTACTTGCTTGCTCAAAAAGTAAGGCGAGCGCTCCTTGTAAATCTGGATATGATGACCCATAGCCAGGGTAGGTGCCGTCAAAGGCTTCTTTTGTAAAATAAAAACTCCCTATCTCATCTAGCGCACTAGAGAAGTATGGCGCAAATAGGTTGTTGAGCTCCTCATAATTTTCCTTAGGCATAATAGGGTCCTTACTTCCTATAGGCAACATAGGCTCAAAGAAGTGTGTACTGTTTGTGCCCATCTCGTGAAAATCTGTAACCACATTAGGATACCAGTCGTGATACCAGTCTAGTTTGCCACGGCTCTCTGGGTTAATAGCAAGTAACCAGTCTCTGTTGAGGTCAAACCAGTAGTGATTTGTCCTTCCGCGTGGCCACATTTCTGTATGCTCTGCGTCTATATTATCAGATACCAGTGGTGAGCCTTTATAACTATTTGCCCACTGTGTGTGGCGATCACGACCATCTGGGTTTATGGTGGGGTCTAAAAAGATAACACTGTTTTTACGGTAGTTTACAATATCTGGATGCTGTGATGCGACTAGTGTGTATGCGGTAAGCAATGCCGCCTCAGAGCTTGAGGGCTCGTTACCGTGCACGTTGTACCCTAGATTAATAAATACGGGCACTTCATTATAGTTAGTCACATTTTGGTTTGTGTCTACAAAAGCAAGGTGCTGTTTTTTAATGGCTGGCAGGTTGTTGAGATTTTCTGCAGTAGATATGGTGAGCATCACCAGCTTTCGGCTTTCGTGTGATTTGCCGTATTGTGCTATTGTAGCTTGGTTTGATAACTCTGCTAGTTCTTGCAAGTAAGCTACAATCTGGTCGTGACGGGTATGTTGCTGGCCTATGTCGTACCCCAGAAATTCTGCTGGTGATGGTATTTTAGAATCAAAGGGAGCATACTTTCCTGTAAAGTAGTCTTGTGCGTGTAGTTGTGGTGATAACGCTTTCGCGAAAGCGTAAAAAACCACAGTCAGTAATAGAATCTTGTGTTTCATTTGGATTGATTTGTACTTCTAAAAATACGGAAATAATTATTGCAACATCTTTATAAAAGTACGTTTAGAATGTGCTACCTTTATTTTGTGCACGGTTTTTGATACCTGCAATATTCATTATTATACTGTATGCGCAATTTTTATTTTTTACTCTTTATTACATCTATCACTTTTGGGCAATCTGCTATTACACCGGGTATGGTGCATCCCAAGGTGAAGCAAGACCCCACTTCTGACAAAACATATGCGATATATCTACCTAGAGATTATGATGTGCAGAGCACATATCCTGTAGTGTTTGTTTTTGATGAGAAAGGAAGGGGAGATCTCATTACTCAACAGTTTTCTATAGGTGCTGCGCTCACGAGTAGTATTGTTATAGGAGCAAATTATGAGCTAGATAGCACGATAAAGCCGGCGCTAAAACAGATGGAGGATTTGATAAATCGCTCCTATAATGAGTATGCTATAGATCGTGATAGGATAATTCTTGCAGGTTTTGGCAATGCAAGTTTAGTGACGAGTACCAGCGCGCAGTTGTCTAACAGTACTTACGGTCTTATAGCTGTGGGAGATGCATTTTTAGACAAGAAGCTTCTTAGTAAAAACCCAAAACTTAAAGTATCTATACTCTCACCAGATGAGGGCAAACAGTTTTATAAACTACGTGCTTATGGTACAGGATATAGCTTAGGTAAATTTATAAAGGGTTATCACGTGTATGATGGAGGTGACTTACCAGAATCTGGCTATCTAGCCACGGCTCTTACAGATATTTTGATAGATGAGGATGTAGAGAAAGAGCGTGTGCAGAAATTTTATGATACAGATATGGCTTTTGCAGATTTATTATACAAAAAGCAAAAACACGTTTATGCTTATAATTTTGTGACAGCGCTTAAAGATAAGTATAAGAAGTTGCTGGATATAGATAGCCAGAAAGAACTTGCAAAGGAGATACGTTTTAATAAAGCCTTTCGCGCTAAGCGTGATAGGAGTACTGTAATTACCTATGGTGAAGGTCTACTAGCAGAAGATTTTAAGTATTACCTAGCAGAAGACACGCAAAAGGCGTTTTTTGATAACCTAGGCTGGTGGAGTTACCAAATGGATGAGCTAGATGTAAAAATAGATAGTACTGCAAGCAGTAAACAAGAGCGTAAGGCCGCTATACGTCTCAAAGGATTTGTACAAAATAGTGTAGAGCAGCAATATGAAATTGTAAAGGCACAAAATAGCACGCCAGAAAAACTACTTTTTGTAAATATCTTACGCACACTAGTAACCCCGTCTAACCAAGATGCTTTTATACAAGTTATAGGACTTAGCGCTCGCGAGGGTGATATTAATGCTTCTCTTTTTTATCTAGAAGAATTATTAAAATCTGGATATAGAGATTATGATAATTTATATGCCATTCCCTACACAACCGCTTTACGCATAGGCCCTGAGTGGAATGAGATTATAAAAGATTACCTAGGCAAGTCTAAGTATTACTAATGCCTTGAGCTTTTTTTATAGCAGTTTTTATAACCTCCGTATTATCTGTCACCACAAAGAACTCTGAGTTTTTATTCTTAGTTTTAATGTGAAGAGCCTCACCCACACGTGTATTAAATAGCGTGCCGTGGGGTGTAAATCTATAGCCTATCCCCCAGAGCAATGTTGTTTTTACATTTTGAGCGGTTTCTAGATTTAATTGAGTTATAGGGAGTTTTCTTTTTACCAGACCCACTCCAAAACTCAAAATCGCATTCCTTTCTGTGATAATTATATCTAGCTTATAAAACAATATAATTATTACAATAAATAGTAGGGATGTCGCTATGTAAACAGAGCTCCCGCTAGATGCTTCTGTACTAAAAAATGCACGTACCCCCACGAGTAAAGCAGTTATCATAATCATTATAATAATGAGCGAGCGAAAGTATTGTGTCTCTTTATATAGGATGTTTTTCATAACTTTTCTTGTAATGATATGATGCAAATTAATGTAATATGTTACAGTTAATCTCTTTTGAGATGTGTTTTTGTTTTATATTCAATGGGTTAGAGTTGTTGTTGTCATATATTTAGTTTGGCTCGATTATTGGCTGTTCATTACTATGTTGACAACTAAGTGGTAGAAACTCAACATCACTCTTAACTATTATTACATTTATAGTAAGAGTAATTTTTAAAATGTCGCCTATGGATTTTGGCCAAGAAGGAAATAGTGTATCCCTCACTCGTTTTGAGTCTATGTTAAAGACTAATGATGTTCTTTTTTTTGACGCAGAGGAGTTTGAGAATATTGCAAATTACTATATCGAGAGTGGTAAAATTGCGCTTGCGCGAAAAGCTGTAAAGCTGGGTTTAGAGCAGCATCCCACATCATCAAATCTTAGACTTTTTAAAGCAGAGCTTTTCATTTTTGAAAACAAATTTGAAAAAGCCGAACAAATTCTTACAGAGCTACACGAGCTAGAACCACATAATGAAGAAGTTTTTATCCAGAAAGCAAATATTTATAGCAAACAGGATGATCACAAAAAGGCGATTTACTTACTAGAGCAGGCTATAGATCTTACTAATGACCCTGCAGATGTTTATAACCTCATAGGGATGGAATATCTTTTTATAGAAGATTTTCAGAATGCCAAGGTTAATTTTATGAAATGCCTAGAGGTAGATGATCAAGATTATAGTGCGCTTTATAATGTAATTTATTGTTTTGATTTTTTGGAGCAACATACAGAGGCTATAGATTACCTCAATATGTTTTTAAATAATAATCCTTATTGTGAAGTAGCTTGGCATCAGGTAGGTAAACAATATTTTGGACTTAAGGAGTATGAAAAAGCGCTCTCTGCCTATGATTTTGCCATCATAAGTGATGACCGTTTTGTAGGAGCATACCTTGAGAAAGGGAAAGTGCTAGAAAAATTAGGGCGTTATAATGAAGCATTAGAGAATTACCAGATTACACTAGAGCTTGAAGATCCTACGTCTTTTGCATTACTTCGTATGGGTAAGTGCTATGATAAACTAGGTAGTGATGAGCTTGCTTTAAAGCATTTTGAGCGCTGTGTGCACGAAGATCCTTTACTGGATAATGGATGGATTGCCATTACAGATTTTTATAAAAAACGCCTCAACTTTCAGAAAGCACTGTATTATATAAACAAAGCGATTAATATAGATAGTGATAACGTACTTTACTGGAAGCGTTATGCAAAAATTAATCACAGACTTAAGTTTTATGAAGAGGCAGAAGAAGGGTATCGCCGTACGCTAGAACTGGGTAATTATGAACTTGAAACTTGGTTAAACAGAGCAGATATACTTATACAGCTTGGTGAGCATAATGCTGCAGTTATAAATCTAACGCAGGCTATGGAGTTTTATCCAGAAAATGCAGAGGTAGCTTTTAGACTGGCAGGTCTTAACTATATGCAAGGAAGTGATATCCAAGGGCGCTATTTTTTAAAAAATGGTCTAAAACTAGACGCCGAATTTTCTATAATTATAGAAGAACTTTTTCCTTACGCTTACGCGAAAAAAGAAGTACAAGACCTCATAGAAGAATACTCAAAGCGGTAAATTCTAAAATTTTGTTTAAAAGTAGGTGCATAAAGTGAAAGCTAGTATTTTAGCTTAGACTTTAAAAATAATCCTATGCCCAAAACTTCACTCGCTTACGTATTTGTTATCTTAAAAGGAATGGCGATGGGAGCAGCAGATGTGGTTCCTGGGGTATCTGGTGGTACCATTGCTTTTATATCTGGTATCTATCAAGAGCTTATAGAAACAATAGATAAACTTGACTTTGGTATTTTTAAAGTTTGGAAAAAAGAAGGGATAAAAGCTGCAATAGCGCAGTACAATCTAAAGTTTTTAAGTAGTTTATTTTTAGGAGTAGCCATAAGTATACTCTCACTCGCTAGAGTTATATCTTACCTATTAGAATCATACCCTATAGTAGTATGGTCTTTTTTCTTTGGTCTTGTACTTGCTAGTATTCTGTATATAGGAAAACAAATTACAAAATGGAATGTAGCTACAATTGTTGCTCTCATAGCAGGTGTTGCAGTTGCATATTTTATCACAATAGCCGTACCTACAGAAGCGCCTAACGCGTGGTGGTTTTACTTTGTCTCCGGTTGTATTGCTATTATTGCAATGATTTTACCTGGAGTTTCAGGTTCTTTCATACTTGTCTTACTAGGTTCTTACGGGATGGTGCTAGGCACAATTACAGATGCTCAAGACGCATTACTTACTCGAGACTGGTCACTCCTTAGAAGTGCTATCTGGAAAATCATACTTTTTGCTTTAGGGTGTATTGTGGGACTTAAACTCTTTTCAAAAATTCTTAAATGGATGTTTGAGCACAAAAAACAAATCACACTTGCCGTACTTACCGGTTTTATGATAGGATCACTTAACAAAATATGGCCCTGGAAAGAAGTCTTATCTACACGTATAGATAGGCACGGAGATGAGGTTGCGGTTGAGGCAAAGAGTATTCTCCCATCGAGCTTTGATGGAGATCCACAGGTGCTATATGCCGTGATATTTGCTATTGTAGGGTTCGCATTAATATTATTATTAGAAAGAGCTGCTGGTAAAAAGAAAGTATATGCAGACTGAGACAAGATCACTATCTGATAAGGTTTGGCTCGTCCTTAAAGGTCTCGCTATGGGCGCAGCAAATAAAGTTCCGGGTGTGTCTGGAGGAGTTGTGGCCTATGTTGCCGGTTTTTATGAAGAGTTTATATACTCGCTTCAAAAGGTAAACGGCAAAGCCTTACGGCTACTTTTTGGGGGACGTTTTCGTAGTTTCTGGCAATACATAAATGGACGATTTTTAGGACTGCTTATATTAGGGATGCTCATAAGTTATTTTAGTGTTTCACTTTTACTAGATCTTGCTATAAGAAATTATCCCTTGCTTGTATGGAGTGCCTTTTTTGGTATGATAATAGGTTCTATCTATTATATAGGTAAAGATTTTGAAGAGTGGACAAATCGCAATATCGTAATGCTCATTTCGGGGGTTATTTTTGGTGTGGCGATAAGTCTTATGGAGCCCGCACAAGAAAATGATAATCTTCTCTTTGTCTTTATTTGCGGCATTATAGGTGTTTCTGGGATGACATTACCAGGTCTCTCAGGTTCTTTTATACTTATCTTACTAGGTAATTATGTGTTACTACTTGTAGATTCTGTAAATGCATTATTTATAACAATAACAAAAACATTTTCTGGAGATTTTACCTATGTAGATGACCCTACTCATATGAGACTTCTTACAGTACTCGTAGTCTTTGCATTAGGGTCCCTTACAGGATTAGTCACTTTATCACACTTTTTGAGTTATTTATTAAAGAAATTTAAGTGGGCGACTAATGCTGCAATACTAGGTTTTATAATAGGATCACTAGGTGTAGTATGGCCTTGGAAGATTGAAGTGTTTGAGCGTGACGCCTCAGGCCAAATAGCGATAGATAGTAATGGCACACCCATTTTAGATAATTATGATCGTTATTTACCCACAGAGTTTAATATAGAAAATGTGCTAGCTATCTTTTTTATACTTGCAGGTATATTTATGGTTGTAGCATTAGGAAAGTATGGAGAGAGAACAAGACACGCAAAATAAATACGGACTTTTTGGAAAAGATATAGGCTACTCCTTCTCTAGGGGGTATTTTAAAGAGAAGTTTGAAAAACAAGAAATAAAGGCACAATATGTAAATTTTGATGTGCCAGATGCTACTGCTATGCAAGAAGTATTGCGGGCAAAGTCTGCTATAGGGTATAATGTCACTATTCCTTATAAACAAGATATCATTCCATTCTTAAATAGGCTTGACACACACGCCGCTGCTATAGGTGCTGTAAATACCGTAAAGACAGAAGATGATGGCACACTTACGGGTTATAATACAGATTATGTAGGTTTTAGAGATTCATTATTAGAGCGTTTTGGTGAGAGTCATTTTTGTGATTTTGACGAGACAGTTCTTTCGGCTACGTCTTATAAATGTTTGATTTTAGGAACAGGAGGTGCCTCAAAGGCTGTTCATTATGCAATGCAACAGCTGGGGGTAGACTGCACTTTTGTTTCGCGAAAGCGTTCTAATAACTCATTACAATATGAAGATCTTAATGAGCAAAATATTAAGGACCACACTTTTATAGTCAATACGACACCTGTAGGGACTTTTCCAGAGGTTGAGATGGCGCCAGCGATACCGTATCAATACATAGGTGATGCTCATATAGCTTTTGACCTTATTTATAATCCTGAGCAATCTACTTTTCTTAAAAAAGCATTGCAACAGGGTGCTCAAATTATTAACGGATTTAGAATGTTAGAATTACAAGCAGAGGCCTCTTGGAGCATCTGGAATAGCTAGCACTAGATTATTGCCCTATGTGCGCACTAAATAGTATATTTACTTCTTATAAAATAGAACCCTAACATTGAAAGATATGTCTGAAGAGAAGAAACCTCAAGACTCAAAAGTAGAAGAACATCTAGAAGAAACAGCGCCAGCAACAGATCGCACTATGAATGATGAAATAGAAGCACTGGCTGCAGAAGCAAATGCGACAGAACTTCCAGATGACGCTGAGGTAGCATCTGAGATTGATGCAGAAGAAGTTGCTTCCCCAGATCAAGCTGCTGCAACACCAGAAACTACAGAAGTAACACCGGCTGCTCCAGTGGTAAAAGAAATTCCTAAAAAAGACTATGCAACTCTTACAAAAAAAGAGCTTATAGAGGAGTTAGAATCGCTTATTAAAAGTGAGAAAGTAACCGCTATAAAAGAACACGTAGAGGAGATAAGTACCGTTATAAATGCTCAGTTTGATAAAGAGCAAGAAGAGGCTAAGGCTGCTTTTCTAGAAGAAGGTGGTAACATTATAGATTTTAGATACTTCTCGCCACTTAAAAAGGCATATAACGAGGTGTATTATGAGTATAGAAACAAACGCCAAGAGTTTTATGAGCGCAAGCGTAAAGATCAAAATGCAAACCTCGCAGAGCGACAATCTCTTATTGACGAAGTAAAAGCATTGCGCAATGAGCTAGGTGGGGCTGAGAGTGTAAACACGACGTTTAATAAATTTAAAGAAATACAAGAGCGCTGGAATAATGCGGGTAACATACCGAGAGATCGTTATAACCTTGTGTGGAATGACTACTATTTTCACGTAGATGCGTTTTATGAACTGCTGCACCTTAACCGTGACTTTAGAGATAAACACTTTAAAGAAAACCTAGATAAAAAACTACTGCTTATAGAAAGAGCAGAGGAGCTAGGAGCAGAGCCTAATATTAATAAGGCTTTTAAAGAGCTACAACTCCTACACCGTATGTGGAAGGAGGAAATAGGTCCTGTAGCACGTGAGCACAGCGATGCTATCTGGGATAAATTTAGCGCTGCTACAAAGAAGATACACGATGCTCGTGATGAAAAGCAAAAGGAGATAGAGCTCGTATGGATAAAAAACCTTGAGACTAAAAATGATATCATAGCGCAAATAAATGAAGTAGCACAAGATGATATTAAATCTCACAAGAGCGTACAAGACAAGATTAAAAAAGTAGAAGCACTACGTGAGCAATTCTTTAAAGCAGGTAAAGTCCCAAAAGAAAATAATGAAGACACTTGGGCATCTTTTAAAGCAGCTACAAAACTTTTTAACCAGAAAAAGAATGGCTTCTATAAATCTCAAAAACAAGAGCAGTACGATAACCTTGCAAAAAAGCAGGAGCTTGTAAAAATAGCCGAAGAGCACAAAGACAGCGATGACATAAAAGGAACGCTAGATGTGATGAAGCGCATACAGGCAGACTGGAAAAAGGTAGGTCACGTACCACGTAAAGATAGTGACAAGGTATGGAAGCAGTTTAAAGATGCTTGTAATCACTTTTTTGACCGTCTTAAAGATTCTAAAAAGCAAGCAAGTGCTGGCGAGCAAGAAAACTTTGATAAAAAACAAGCCTTAATGAATACTGTTAAGGAAACAAAAATGACAGGCGAGCGCACTGCAGATCTTGCGACTATTAAAGAATTTATAGACCAGTGGAAGGGCATAGGTCGTGTTCCTTACTCAAAAAAGAATATAGATCAAGACTTTAATAAAGTACTAGACGGTCTTTTTAAACAGCTTGATATAGATAAGAAAGAAGCAGAGCTCATTAAGTATGAAAATCGTGTACAAATTATGGCAGGCGGCGCAGATGACCGCGCTATAGAAAAGGAACGTTTCTTCATTAGAAAGAAAATAGATGAGACTAAAGCAGAGATTAACCAGCTTGAGAACAATCTAGGTTTCTTCCAGCACGTGGCAGACGATAACCCTATGGTAGTAGATGTGCATAAAAACATTGCACGTCATAAAGAAGAACTCAATGTATGGACTTCAAAACTACGTAAGATTAAAACCTTAGTAGCTCAAAATCAAAAAGCCGAAGAGGAGGCTGCTGCTGCTCAAGAAGCAGCAGAAAATGCTCAAAATGAGACTTCTGAAGAGAATTCTGAAGCATAATTGTAACAATTAAGCTCGTGCCTCGTCTTTATAGTATCAATCAATAAAAACAGATATTATGAAAACGCAAACACAAACAACAACAGCACGAGATCCTAGACAGGGAAGAAACACCATTTTGGGGGTATATGTAATCCTCTCAACATTTTTCATCTCTGCCTACACATTGCTACAGTACTTCTCAATGTAGAGCTAAATCAGACAAACTAAAAAAACACAGCCTTCATCAAGCTGTGTTTTTTTTTTACGCTTTCGCGAAAGCGTAATACTCCTTAATATAATAAAACACAAAATCCGTTTCTTAATAAGAAACGGATTTTGCTCTTTCATAGCAGATTTTTTTATCTGTCACGCATATAAGGGCGAAAGACATAATATAAGTCGTTAAGAAAGAGAAGACCTTACAAAAATGTATATTTGAGTATAAAATAATTTTAAAGATGCGCAAACTCTTAGTATTACTCGTATTAATTACCGTCTCTGTAAGCTGTGATGGACAGAAGAAAAACAAAGCAACTACCGAGCAGGTGACTAACTATTACTTCATTCGTCACGCTGAAAAAGTGCTAAGTGATCCGTCTAACAGTAATCCAGATCTCACTCCAGAAGGAGAGGCGCGTGCAGAGCGCTGGAAAGATTTTTTTACAGATAAGGATATAGACGCTGTTTACTCTACAGACTATTTACGCACTATGCGCACGGCAGAGCCTACGGCAAAGGCAAATAGCCTAGCTATAAAAAAATATGATCCCAGAGCTTTAAATGACGAAGCTTTTACACTTGCGACTACGGGACTTAATGTTGTGGTAGTAGGCCACAGTAATACAACACCAAACTTTGCAAATGCTGTATACGGTGAGCCAGACGCGTTTAAAGAAATAGATGAGTCTGAGTATTTTCATCTCTACCACGTGCAGCTTGCGGGAGAAGGTAACGGCCTGGTTAAGAAAAAAGAAGCGCTAGTTATAGACTAGCAAGCAGGACAACTAGATACCTCCACATCCTCTAGTTCAATAATGCTAAGTAAATCAAGATTATTGTTTTCATAAAGTGCATCTAGTGTTTGCAATGGTGGATACTGCTCTTCTGGCTTGTAATTGCGATAATCTACAAAGCGTATTCCGTTTATAATGCGCTCATTGTAAGCCTCTCTAAAACGTGTCCCACCTTCTGAGGTTTGGTAATTATACGCAAGATAGTCTACCGTGTAGCGGTTTTTGTGTATCCAGTACATATACTCATCTTGAAAATCTTCACCACCACCTTCTTGGGCAAACGTAACCCTAATGCGGTAGTAAGGTTCTCCTTTTACAACGGTTTCATCTACAAGAGACTTGCGCACAGCTGGGTCATTAAGGCCATAAGGTAATACAGAAAAGTAGTGTACAGAATTTACACTATTTGCATAGCGATTTTTCATACTATCTGGAAGGGTTGTAGGTGCGCTTTCGCGAAAGCGTACAAACTCCCCATTATTTTTTATAACATCCTGTTGTACTTGACAAGCAGCGTCTGTACAGCGTTCTAATGTTCTCAACCCGTCTTTTCTAGTAGCTCTGTAGTAATACTTTCTAAACTTAAAATGTATGCTAGAGTTTGCAATTACCTCACCACCAGAAGCGGTAATTGCCTTATCTACAATCTCTTGTGCAGTAGGCGCTGGCGTTGTACAACTTGTAGCAAGTAATAATAAAAAAGCGATATAAAATAATCTGTGCATAGTGCTAGTTATATGGAGGATATAGTCGAGAAATAATGGATGTGCTTACATTTATATGAAAGGGATGCAAAAATACAATCCATAATTTTAAATGTGCTCAAGACGGGCTGTGCATTCGTATTTTTTAAGAGCGTAAATGAGTATTAATCGTGTAACATTGTATCTTTGTAAGAATGTCAAATACGGTAAACATAAAGAACAGAAAAGCTCGTTTTGAATACGAGATACTTGATAGGCTCGTTGCGGGTATTGTACTTGCTGGTACAGAGATTAAGGCTATAAGAGAGGGTAAAGCCTCTATAGCCGAAAGTTTTTGTGAGTTTAATGATCAAGGAGAAATGTTTGTTATAAATATGACCGTACAAGAGTACTCTCACGCTACTTACTTTAACCATAACCCTAAGAGTGAGCGCAAGTTGCTTCTTAACAAGCGCGAACTCAAAAAATGGGAGCGTGAGGTCAATAAATCTGGTCTTACTATTGTACCCTTAAGACTTTTTACAAATGAGAAGGGTTTTGCAAAACTCGAGATTGCACTAGCTAAGGGTAAGAAAACGTACGACAAGCGCGAGACCATTAAGGATCGTGACAACAAGAAAAATCTTGATAGAATTAAAAAGGCTTTTAATAATTAACGACCACGGTTAAGAGTTTAACAATTTGTTGGGCAGCTCTTTATAAATTTCTAGCTTTTTTTGAGTTAGAAATCTTCTTATGGTCATTAGGCTTTTTATTCTCTTTTTATGCTGTGCTCAGGTATGCCTTGCCCAGTTCCCACTATCTACCCAAGGAGAGGTAAAAATAGGCGACTTTAGACTAGAAGGCGCACAAGTAAATAATCTCAACTCGCAACAAAGTATTACTACAGATAGTGATGGTCGTTTTGTGATGGCTGTAAATAAAGGTGACGTATTACTTGTTACTCACTTAAGTGCCAGAGATCAATATGTTGTAATCTTTGAAGAGTTGGCATCACATCCATTTTTAAGTATAATACTCAAAGAAAAAGAGAACACCCTTGATGAAGTAGTTTTAAATAGTAGTGATAAAATCACCGTTCAAAGCGTGGGGATTATACAAGGAGAGCGCCCCATCCCCACAACAAATGAGCGCAGGCTACAAACTGCTGGTGATTTTAAACCAGTTCATTTACTAGGCCTTCTAGGGGGTAGTCTCCAGCTGGATCCTATTATAAATGCCATAAGCGGTCGTACCAAACGACTCAAAAAATATGTGGCTATAGATAAAGAAATAGCAGCATATGACCTTATGATGGAAAAATATGCACGGTTTTTGAGAGAACGTTTTGAGCTTACAGAAGATGAGCTTAAACAGTTTATAAATTACCTGGTAGATCTACCAGAGTTTCAAAGTAAAGCTCATCAAGAAAATGAGTTGCAGGTACAGCTTTGGCTCTGTGAGCAGTATCTTAGGCTTGTAAAAGAGTAAACATTTCATCAAATCAAAAATCAACATATGCGTACACATTACTTTATCATTTTCCTGACACTGTTTTCATCAACCCTCACAGCACAAATTACAGGTGTTGTGACAAGCCAAAATGGAGAGCAACTCCCATTTGTAAACGTATACATAGAAAACTCAAATAGAGGAACTACCACAAATGGTGATGGGGCTTACGAGCTCCTTCTAGAAAGAGAAGATCAAGGTAAGAAGATGGTCGTGGTTTTTCAATTTTTAGGTTTTGAGACCATTACACGTACGGTAGAGATAGAGTCGCCGCAAGTAGTCTTAGACATTGTAATGACAGAGGCAACAACCTCTCTAGATGAAGTTATAGTTGAAGCAGGTGTCAACCCTGCCGATAGAATAATACGTGCAACCATAGCAAACCGAAAGAAGAATCTTGACGTCATAGGAGAGTATACTGCAAAGTTTTACTCTCGTGGCCTATGGCAAGTACAAGATGCTCCAGATAAAATACTAGGGCAAGAAGTAGGAGATCTGGGCGGTGGCCTAGATTCAACACGTACCGGTATAATCTATCTTAGTGAGACTATATCAGATATAAAATACCAGCGTCCAGATAACTTTAGTGAGGTGATTGTGGCAAGTAAGGTAAGTGGTGATGACAACGGTTTTAGCTTTAATACCGCTAGTGATGCAAATTTTTCTTTTTATGAAAATACATTAAATCTCAATGCTCAAATCGTATCTCCCATCGCTTCAAATGCGTTTTCTTATTACAAATACACCCTAGAAGGTACCTTTTATGAAAACAACCAGCTCGTAAATAAGATAACTGTAACACCTAGACGTGTTAATGACCGTGTGTTTACAGGCACTATTTATATAGTAGAAGATAGCTGGCAATTGTACGGTGTAGATCTTCATACAGACGGTGCCGCCATACAAGTACCTTTTATAGAATCTCTTAATTTTAAACAGAATTTTAAATATGAGGACGAGCTTAAGCAATGGGTAAAAATCTCTCAGGTCATAGATTTTAGTTTTGGCTTTTTAGGGCTTAAAGGTGACGGGAGATTTACAGCAGCTTACTCAGATTATAATTTTAATCCGGCATTTGGCAAAAACTCTTTTTCGGCAGAGATCTTGTCTTTTTCTCAAAATGCAAATAAAAAAGACAGTACCTTCTGGGAACAAAGACGTCCAGTACCACTCACACTGTTAGAGCAAGAAGATTATGTAAAAAAGGATAGCATACAAGTCATTAGAAAATCAAAGAAGTACCTAGATAGTATAGATGCACGTGGTAACCGTTTTAAGATAACCTCACCTATTTTTGGGTATGATTATACAGACACATATAATAGATGGAGAGTGGGAGTTTCTTCACCTTTACAGGCCATTCAGTACAATACCGTACAGGGCTGGAATGGTAGCCTGCAAGCCAGTTATTCAAACTGGAGTGATGATGATTATACAAAGACTTTTTACGCTTTCGCGAAAGCGAACTACGGCTTTTCTGAAGACCAACTGCGTTATACCTTAGGAGTCACAAGGCGTTTTAATAGAACAAATAGGGCAGTGGTAAGCCTTACAGGAGGTGTAGATCTACAACAGTTTAATAATGCCGAACCTATACGCCCTATATTTAATACTGCATACTCACTCCTTAGAGAAAAGAATTTTGCTAAGTATTACGAAAAAGAATTTGCACAAATAGGCTACGGGCAAGAGCTTGTTAATGGTTTACGAGTAAATGCGATTCTAGCTTATGAGAAACGTAACCCCGTTTTTAATACGACAGATCAAACATTTTTTCCTAGTGATGATCGCGAGTTTACCAGCAATAATCCTCTAGCTCCATCAAGTAACGGGAGTGCTGCAATCACAACACATCGCATAGGGAAGTTTTTTACAAGTGCAACGATAAACTTTGGGCAAAAATATTATAGTTACCCTAGCGGAAAGTTTAATGTACAGTCTGAAAGATATCCAGCTATAACGCTAGTATATGAGAAAGGCTTTGGAGCCTCGATTGCCGATTATAATTTTGATCAATTACGCATTGTTGCTCAGCAAGAGTTTAATGTGGGTAATAAAGGGAGACTGTCATATGATTTGCGTGCAGGCACATTTTTAGGCACTGGAGATGAGATAAGCTTTGTAGATAGACAGCATTTTAATGGTAATGAGACAGTGCTCTTTGAGCCTGGTGCTATAAATAGGTTTAATGTCTTGCCCTATTATGAGCGCAGTACAAATACAGGTTACTTTGAGGCACACGCAGAGCATAACTTTAAAGGATGGATTCTAGGTAAAATACCGGGTATAAATAAACTCAATTTTAATCTTGTAGCCGGCGCACACCTTTTAAGTACTCAAGACCAAAGACTGTATCGTGAGTTTAATGTGGGTCTAAGCAACGTAGGTTGGGGTAAATTTAGATTACTGCGTGTAGACTACGTGTATGGTCAAGGTGCACTAGGAGGAAATAAGGGTGCTTTTCTTATAGGCTTGAGTCTATAAATTATTCTGGAAGTATAATACTCTCATAAGCACCTATATCTGGAGACAGTGTTCTGTTAGTCCCAATAATATCTGTAGGAACGGCATTTGCAGCGCTCTGTAAACCAAAACCGTTACCAGCAGTATCTTCACCTACTTGTAACATATTTTCTGTAGGGAGTAAAAAGTCTGGTTCTTCACCACGTATGATATCTTGATATAAATTTACATTTGTAAAATCATAAAGTGGCTCCCCTATAAAATCACCAAAAACATCATCAAATCGTATCTGTGAGTTTGTAAATTTAAAATTAAAGTTTGCGTCTGTATCTTGGTTAAAACCTATTTCTTCACCTTGGTTTCCGTACACGATACAGTTAGTAAAATTTGCTTGCGCGAGGTCTCCTACAAGTAGAGTTTCTTGCGTTTGTAACGTATTGTCTAAAAATACAGCAGGCGTATCTCTAAAGCTTTGCGTCCAGTAGTTTGTAAAGGTACAGTGCGTAAAATTGTAAATACCACCTAGTTGTACTAGCATAGAGAATTGCCCACAATTATTAATAACGGTGTTTGAAGCATCTACAGAGGTAAATCTATTAAGTAAACCTACAGCAGAGGCGTTGTATATTTGGGTATTGGTGAGTGTAAGGCTAGGCCCAGAGGCAGTAGGTGCAGCCTCATTTAATATCCCTACAGTAGCATTTTTTATAGTCGCATAGTTAATTGTGTTATTTACACTACCATCTGTAAGTAATATGGTTCCCCACTGGCCAGGCACGTTAGAAAATGCAGGCTCTAGTCTATCACTTTCAA
>JAHDEV010000039.1:0-2867 GCA_020628615.1 Dokdonia sp. | reverse complement strand
GTTCCCCACTGGCCAGGCACGTTAGAAAATGCAGGCTCTAGTCTATCACTTTCAAAAATCACTTCATTCTCTAGAGCTATGGGATCTGCGCTTAGTGCACCATTTATATCTAGTGTTGCATTATCTGCTATGAGTAAACCACTATCTGCGTGAAAATGCACTCTGGCTCCAGCTTCTATAGTTAAGGTTTTTGCTGTTGAGCCGTCTGGATCACCTACAGCCATATAACCGTATATTACGTAAGGTTTATCATTTGTAAAAGTAAGTTCGTCATCCATAAGGTAACGTCCTTCTAGCGTAGTTTCTACATTATTTACAGTAAGTGTTTCTACCATACCTGTAGCACCGTCACGCTCCGGAAATAGAAAAATGGCATCCTTTACAAGCGTTACCAGCTCTACATTTTGTGTGGCACCCACACTATTAAACTCAATAACATCTGTATATAAAAACTCGTTTGAAGCATTACCTACTTCATTGATATCTAGGGTGGTCTCTACAAACACAAAAATACTGTCGTTTGCGAGAATTTCTACTTCTTCAAACTCTTTACCAGCTACACCGTCTACATTAAGTCTATAGTCTGAGTCTTGACCACGGCCTAGTCGTACAGATGGTATAGAGATTGCCTCATCACTGCGATTATACACCTTAAGGTTATACGTGCTAGAGCCTATGTTTGTAAACACCGTATCAAGAAAAATGGTATCTCTTGAGAATTCTAGATTACCTGTACTAGGAGTGGTTTCAAAATCATTACGGCAAGAGCTTACCGTAATTATACCGGCAAGCGCAATAAGAAAGTAGAGACTGCGCATTAAGTTATAGTTTGTAACAAATATAACTTTTTAAGAGCGGTGTTATTGCTTCTTGTTTTTTTTCTTTTCGCGTAGTTCTTTTTCTAGCTGCTTGTGGCTTTTTGTGCTTACTCTGCCCATAATAATTTGAGGGAGGACACGCTCTTCTTTTTGAAAGTTTACATTAATCTCCAGTTGTGAACCTACTTTTATTTCTCGATTTTGAAAACCTAGATAGCTATAAGTTATTATCTCCCCAGAAAAGACATTTAAACTATAATTACCATTTAAATCTGTTTTGTAATTTCTAGAGGTTCCTTCTACGCTTATGGTTACGCCCGCAAGAGGACCATTATAGTCTGTTACAGTACCAGTGATTGTAATAAGCTTCTGCGGTGCATTTTGCTTTCGCGAAAGCGTACCTATACCCAAACTATCATATTTTTTTATAGGAAGTTCTACTGGTGCAATATCGCCCATAATTATAGTCTCAGATGTGGTCTGTCCAGATGCCTCTGCAACCGAAAGTATTGCCATAGGGACAAGCAGTGCCGCTGCTGCTTGAGCAAAGCTCCTACCTTTATCACGTGTTGCATAGATAGGCGTATCGAGCTGGTCTTTTCTAAAACGACCACAAAGGTGATCGCCTTTAGTGACACGTTTATACAGGGCATCCTTAGTAAAGGCTGTAAAGTCTACAACTTCTTTACTGCATACGGCGCAGTGTTTACCTTGCTGTACAGGTGTCATTTTTGCCCAGTCTTCGTGACAAGGTTTTGGGATGGTGATGGCGATAGGCTTTTTCATAATGTCTTGATTAACTGATGTAAATCTAGTTAATCAAGCACCTTGCCAGTATCATAAATGAGTAAACGGGCTGTTGTGGTGAGTGAACGACCTATTTTTCTACAATCTCTATTTCAAAAAGTGTGTTCCAGTGTTTACCGGTTACAAAAAGGCGCCCCTCGTTTGCTTTATAGGCAATACCATTAAGTACCTCATTTGCTGGGTCTGTAAGTTTTTGCACTTCATCTTTAAGCGTGCGTAAATCTATAAGACCTTCTAGCGCCCCTGTTGTAGGGTCAATTATAGAGATAAGGTCTACTTGATAGTTATTTGCATAAATTTTACCGTTTACCCATTCTAGTTCATTGAGTTTGCTAGTAACCTTTGTGTTATCTGTAGGCTCAATATACGATTGCTCAGATAGATTAGAAGGGTCTAAGGTCCAGATTTTACTCGTCCCGTCAGACTTATAAATTACTTTACCATCATTTGCAAGTCCCCAGCCTTCTCTACTTTTATTATAGGTAAAAGTTCCGGTGGTTTCAAATGTATTACGGTCATAAATAAAACCAGTATTACCCTTCCAGGTAAGCTGGTATATATTATCTCCTATAATGGTCATCCCTTCGGCAAAGTATGCATTATCTAGTTTTTCTTCCTTAAGTACTTTTCCAGTTTTATAGTCTACTTTTCTCAAATTAGACTGGCCATAACTACCATTACTTTCATACAGTGTGTCTCCTACAAATTCTAGCCCTTGTGTATAGGCATCTGTCTGGTGTGGGTATCTGTTTATGATTTTATAGCCATATACTTTTGGCGCTTTGGTATGTAAAATGTTTAGTTTTTGTGTGGTGGTCGTACGCTCTCCTCCGGCATAAATAGTAGCGCTCAACTCGCGTTGCCCCAGTTTTTGAGAAGATAGGGTAGTGGTGACACCCTCCAGACTGTTGCTTGAACCTATGCGTTTCCCGTCAAAGGCGTATGAAACAGAGTCAAAGGCAATATTTTTTTTCGCTTTAAGCGAGACGGTTATTTCTCCACCATTTTTGATAGCATTTTTTTGTGCATCTGTAGTAATAGTATAGTTTCCATCTAGAGAACCTGTGTCGCTACAAGCGATTAAAAGTAGCGGTAATATGAATAGAATGAGGTGCTTAGCTTTTGCTGTCATTTTTTGTTGAATTTTATAGCAATTTAAAACAAAAAATCGGGCTAAAAAACCTTGTGACTTCTCAAAGAAGCTATATCTTTGCAGCGGCAAGTCCTACACAACCAGCTCCT
>JAHDEV010000230.1 GCA_020628615.1 Dokdonia sp. | reverse complement strand
TACAGAGTGCCAAAGGGAAATAAGCACGACGTAAAAGGTTTTGGTATAGGTCTCTACTATACAAAGACCATTATAGAAAAACACAGTGGTAATATCACGGTACAAACCCAACCCACCACTTTTAAAATCACACTGCCTTATGTCTAAAATAAATCTACTACTCGCCGAAGATGAGCCTGCGCTAGGCCAGATTGTAAAAGAGAGCCTTGAGACTAGGGACTTTATAGTCACACTATGTCCAGATGGTGAGATTGCTTTTGAAAAATTTAAACAAGACACTCCAGACATACTTGTACTCGATGTAATGATGCCTAAGATGGATGGTTTTACTCTAGCCAAAGAAGTAAGAGCCGTAAATGATGAAATCCCCATTATATTTCTCACAGCAAAGTCTCAACCAGCAGATGTTGTAGAGGGGTTTAGCATAGGTGGTAATGACTACCTAAAGAAACCCTTTAGTATGGAAGAACTCATCGTGCGTATTAAAAACTTATTGAATCGCTCTGCACAACAAAAAAAGTCAGAGGTGCTTAAGGTGGGTGACTACAGCTTCGACTTTCCGAGGCAAGAATTGCATTACAATAATCACGTCACCCGTCTCACACATAGAGAAGCCCATCTTCTTTTTAATCTGGTAAAAAATAAGAATCAAGTGCTGGACCGTAGCCTGATCTTAAAAAAGCTATGGGGCAATGACGACTTTTTTAACGCACGTAGTATGGATGTATTTATCACAAAACTTCGCAAGAAACTCAAAGACGACCCTCAGGTTGAGATTGTAAACGTGCGTGGCTATGGTTATAAATTGCTGTGCTAGATTTATATTTAACGCAAAGTATTAGTTGCTGTGTTACGCTTTCGCGAAAGCGGAAAACTACTCCATTTTAGGCTTAGCCTGAAACATATTTACAAGAAAGAAAGTTCCAATCTTACGAGCACGAAATTTTGCCATCTCTGCAAGGTCTCCTTCATATAATTCATCTACCGTTTGCACCCAGTGATTGAGCCACACGCCAAAGTGTTGCTCATTTATAGTATAACCCTCATCTCTATCTACACGTTTGTGAGCTTGTAAAGGTCTTCCTGTAAAAATGCGCTTTTGAAACAGGTTACCTTCCCAAAAATCTGTGAGATGCTCAAAGTGATGTGGCCAGTCTGTAATGTGTTTATTAAAAATAGGTCCCAGATAAACATCACTACGTATGCGACCATAAAAAGTGGTAACCAGTTTATATACGTCTTCTCTATTTTTAATCTCTTTTCTCACATTACAAAGGTATTAACTATAACGGCTAGATTTTTGTACTTTGCTTACTAATGCACAAACTGATTTACATACTATTATTTCTTGCTTCTATCACAGTTACAAGCCAGAGCTACTCCCTAGAGAAGATCAATGAGGTCACACTAGACACAGACACCTTTATAGCTGTAGATGCTTTTAATGCATTATACCACATTAAAGGTGATATATTATATAAGACTGATGTGCAAAATGAGTATCAATATTCGGCATTGCAACTGGGTGCGTTAACTTCGGTAGATGTGCTCAACCCGCTTAGAATTACCTTGTTTTATGAAAGCTCAAACACAGCTGTCATTCTTGACAACACACTTAACGAGATCACACGTGTAAACTTCTCTACGATAGAAAACTTTAGAAATGTAAGCCACGTGCGTACGGCAAGTGATAGGCGCTTCTGGATTTTTAATACAGATTTACAACAGTTAGAAATTTTTGACTGGAATACTCAAAAGGTTCTTACTCAGTTTCCCCCTATGGCACATAATGCCACAGCGCTTATGACCAACTTTAACTTTGCCTGGGTGAGTACTAAAGATGGTGTTTTTTACTACAATAATTATGGGAGTTTTATAGAGAAGATAGAAAGTCCTGAAAGCCAGCTTATGTCACAAGACCAAGGTGCTTTTATACTTTATGCAGATAAGAAGCTCTATTACAAACCTAATGATACTGCTGCTGTAGGAGTTATAGAAACATTAGATTTATCTATAAAACAGCTTTCTTTAAAAGGGGAAAGTCTCTATATTTACAGTGATAAAAAGCTCACTGCTTTCCGTCTCAAACTAGCTAAACAACCTTAACTATGCACATCGCCATCGCCGGTAATATTGGTGCCGGTAAAACGACACTGACTAAACTTCTCGCAAAACATTTTAAGTGGACTCCACAGTTTGAAGACGTGGTAGATAACCCTTACCTAGATGATTTTTATAACGAGATGGAGCGCTGGTCTTTTAACCTGCAGATTTACTTTTTAAATAGCCGTTTTAGACAATTACTAGAGATACGCGATAG
>JAHDEV010000038.1 GCA_020628615.1 Dokdonia sp. | reverse complement strand
CCAATAAAAGTAACCGCAGGAACACTACAATTATCAGCAGCATCGGTTACCGCTGAAATATCAGGTGTAGGAACATCGGCAACACAAGAAACTTCTATATTCGGTGGATTGGAAGCGGTGGGTGAAATCGTGTCATTAATCACTATCGTCTGAGTAACATCTATAAAATTATTACACAAATCTGTCACACGATAGGTCCTTGTAATAGTCTCTGCACAACTCCCACCATCTGATACATCACTCACAAAAGTCACAACAGGAACACTACAGTTATCTGCAGCATCGGTCACTACAGAAATATTTGAAGTAGGTACATCTGCAATACAAGACACCTCAATCATTGCTGGATTAGAGGCCGTGGGAGCCGTTGTATCTTCTATTGTAATTAACTGAGTATCGCTTGCCGTATTACCACAAGCATCCTCAACGGTATAGACTCTGGTAACAACTATAGTACAATCACCCGAAAAAACATCCACATAATCTAGGTTAACTATGGCAACGTCATCACCAACAGTTCCGCCGGCTATAACAAATTGTGCTTCTGCTAATATAGAGATAGAATCTGAATATGGGAAAGCTCCAACTATATCATTAATTGAACAACCCTCAATTAATAGATCCGCAGGAGCAGTAATAGTTGGGGGAGCAACATCATCAACCCCAATCAAAATAGAATCAGTCGCTTCACAGCCATTAGCGTCAACTACGGTTACTGTATAAGTACCACTAGATAATCCAGTAATAGCTTCAGCCGTCTGCTCAGGCACCGTGTTCCAAGAAACAGTATAAGGCATTTCTCCACCAGAGACTGTTGCGGTTGCTGAACCATCATTAGAACCAGAGCAAGTCTCATTTGTGAAGTCATTAATAGTGACTTCAATTAATTCTGGAAAATTGACTATTGTCACTTCAAAAGAATCAGTATTTTCTGCATCGAATACAGCTAATGATACGGTAAAGGGCCCTGAATTAGGAAATATGTGGGTTGGGTTTTCTTCTACACTTGTTGTCCCGTCACCAAAATCCCATAAGTAATTATAAGGAGGCGCTCCACCAGAAGTTGTTGAAACAAAGTCTATTGTGTAATCTTCTGAACAATTAACTGCAAATTCATAATTTGCTATTAAAGGGGATGCAACTATCAAGCTAGGATCACTGAAGCAGCTTGCTTGCGAACAATCACAATCCTGATTGGAATTAGGCTGCCAAGACACGTAAAAATCTTCTAGAGTAATTTCTGAGCCACAAGTCCACGAAAATGAATAAGGGTTTAAACTAACATTAACTGGCACAGGACTATCTTCAAAGTAACACTCATCTACTGTTTCTGAAAAGACACCATCTATGTAAACATTAAAATGTACGTACATAGAGTATCTAGAGGCTGCTGTATTGGCTACAAAATCAATCCAGAGATACGCAGTTACTGGATCTCCTGGCTCACAATACCCTGGACCAAAAGGCAATCCATCAACATCACCTAAATAAAAATCATCTAGTGTAAAATCATTTGAAGTACAAGGTGATCCTTCACAAACAACTGTCTGAGCAAATAAGCCATTAGATAAGGCTATAAAAAAAAGAATAATTATATACTTCAAAACTTACTAAATTTCACAGATGATTAGGACTTGCAATTTAAACTTCATATAAGAAATTGACTTAAACTCGCAAGGATTTCCAGAGGCTTTGCAGTTCACCGGTATTTTACCACTTTTAACCCCATAAAAGATAATATATTCCAATTTTACTAAATGTCCATTACATCGTCTGAAGTACTCAAAAGATAGCAATCAATAAAAACTTTCACTCCTTTTGTGAAAATAAAAAATCAACATTATAAAAAGAAAATCACCATCAGCTCAGTCAGTTTAACTCAATAAGACAGTTAAAAAACTAACTTGACTCAAAAGTTATATTAAAGCATCAAGAGAAGAGCATAAAAAGAAACTTAACATCAACCAAACTAACAACTAAACAATGACCATTAAGAATACATATATTTTAAATTATTTACTAGATAACTTTTCCTATTTTTGCAGCTTATGAGCTTAGTGCGTTTAAACATTAAAGGAATCTCCTACAGCCAGACTCAAAATGGCGCGTATGCCCTTATTCTTACTGAACAGGATGGAGAACGTAAGTTACCTATTGTAATAGGAGCTTTTGAGGCACAGTCTATTGCGATTGCATTAGAAAAAGAAATAAAACCACCCAGACCTCTCACACACGACTTATTTAAAAACTTTTCAGATCGTTTTGATATCGTCATTAAACAAGTAATAATACACAAACTTGTAGATGGTGTTTTTTACTCTAGTATAATTTGTGAGAGAGACAAAATAGAAGAAATTATAGATGCACGTACAAGTGATGCTATATCACTAGCCCTGCGTTTTCAAGCACCTATATTTACTTATAAAAACATACTTGATAAAGCAGGTATCTTTCTCAAAGGAAACACAAACCCAGAGGAGTTTACAGAAGAGGATGAAGTCCTAATGGATGAAATTATTCTGGAAGAAGAGCCTACATCAAGCGGTGATGATTATAAAAAAATGTCACTTCAAGAACTACACAATAAATTAGAGCAAGCCGTAAATAGTGAAGACTATGAGACTGCTGCACAAGTGCGAGATGAAATCTCAAAACGCAACTAAACAATCTTATATGCGCAAGCTACTACTCACCCTATTAGTATTAATGAGTTCACTTACAACATTTGCGCAGGAGCAATCACAGGCTATGGCAGATGTTATCCCTTCTCAAGGTTTTACTTTTGAGAGTTTTGGCCGTGGTGTACTGGGTATGGTTACTCTTATTGTCATTGCTGTTTTATTTAGCAGTAATCGAAAAGCAATAAACTGGAAAACAGTAGGTATAGGACTCGCTTTCCAACTTATCATAGCTGTTTGTGTACTTAAAGTTCCTTTTGTAGAAAGTATTTTTGATTTTATAGGAAGCATCTTTGTAAGCATACTAGAGTTTACCCTTGCCGGAAGTGATTTCTTATTTCAAGGTCTCGTGAGTGACACCTCAACTTTTGGGTACATATTTGCTTTTCAAGTACTACCTACCATCATATTCTTTTCTGCGCTTACCTCTGTGATGTACTACTTTGGAGTAATTCAAAAGGTTGTAAAAGCCTTTGGATGGTTATTATCAAAGCTGTTAGGCATCTCTGGAGCGGAGAGTTTAAGTGTAGCGGGTAATATCTTTTTAGGCCAGACAGAAGCACCGCTTCTTATAAAAGCGTACCTAGAAAAAATGAACAAGTCAGAAATCTTACTTGTTATGATAGGTGGTATGGCTACCGTTGCAGGAGCTGTACTTGCAGCCTACATAGGTTTTTTAGGTGGTGAAGACGAAGCGCTCAGACTTATTTTTGCAAAACACCTCCTTGCAGCCTCAGTAATGGCAGCACCAGGAGCAATTGTAATCTCAAAAATACTTTATCCTCAAACCGAAGAAGTAAATACAGACGTATCTGTATCTAATGATAAGATAGGAGCAAACGTACTTGATGCTATTGCAAACGGAACAACAGAAGGATTAAGACTTGCTGTAAATGTAGGGGCAATGCTTCTGGTTTTTGTAGCATTTATAGCTATGGCAAACGGCCTACTAGGCTGGATAGGTGAAATCACGACACTTAACGGCTGGATAGCTACACACTCTGCGTACCCGCAATTATCGCTAGAAGCTATCTTAGGAACCATTTTTGCACCACTTATGTGGCTTATAGGTGTAGCTAGTGAAGACACCACGATGATGGGACAACTACTAGGTATAAAACTAGCAGCAAGTGAGTTTGTAGGTTACATACAGCTTGCAGAGCTTAAAGACACCACAAACGTTGTACACCTCAACTATGAGAAGTCTATCATAATGGCAACATATATGCTTTGTGGATTTGCAAACTTTGCGTCAATAGGTATTCAGATAGGTGGTATAGGTTCTCTAGCTCCAGGGCAGCGCACGCAATTATCACGTTTTGGTCTTAAAGCACTTATAGGAGGTTCTATAGCCTCACTTATCTCTGCAACCATTGCCGGTATGATTATAGGATAATAGATCCTTACCTAGCACCACTCTTTTTTTAGATTTTTACGCTTTCGCGAAAGCGTAATCACCCTTGTTTATCTCGTAAAACAGCCTACTGGGTGAAAGCAATCTTTACAACACCCGACAAAAGTGTACTACCTACATTAATTTTTGTCGTATCTTAATGTGGTAGAATAGATTGCATACTAAAAAACCGCTTATGAAAACGCACAAAAAACCGCTCACTAGCCAGCTCAGATGGCTACTTGCTCTATGCATAATACTTGCTTTTATCCCAAGTACCTATGCTCAAAACATAGCAAATTATGTAGAAGTAAAAGGAACAATAGCCGAGTCTGATTCTAAAGATGACGTCGCTAAGGCAACCGTTACTCTTATGGGCACTAACTTAAGTACTGTATCAAATAATGAAGGTGAGTTTGCCTTAAAAATACCAGCGACAGACACAAAGAAGCAACTTAAAATTACCGCTCTGGGCTTTAATGAAAAGATTATTCTATTACCAGAAAATCTCAAAAAGCCACTCAAAATTAAACTAGACTACAGCATCATAAGTCTTGACCCTGCAAACCTAGTCGCTTATACAGATGCAAAAGCGCTTGTAAAAAAAGTACTCAATAAACGTAAAGACAACTACCTAGGTGATAAAACCGTAATGACTGCTTTTTACAGAGAGACTATAAAAAAACGTAGCAAAAATGCATCGCTAGCAGAAGCCGTTGTAAACATCTATAAGCAACCTAATGCAAACAACAAAAAAGACCAAATACGACTCGTTAAATCTAGAAAAGACACAGACTACTCAAAACTAGACACCATTGCTCTTAAGCTACAAGGGGGTCCTTTTAGCACGTTATATGTAGACGTAATGAAGTATCCAGAATATATCTTTAGCCCAGAAACGATGGATGCTTACACCTTTAGATTTGGCAAAGTATCAGAAATTAATGGAGAGAATGTTTTTGTCGTCCGTTTTAAACAACGTGGAGAAGTGCTTACACCGCTATATGAAGGGAGTTTATATATAGGCGCAAGCAGTCTCGCTCTTGTCAAAGCCACTTATGCTCTCAAGCTAGACAATACAAATGAGGTAAACGAGATGTTTGTGCGCCGCAAACCGAGTGACGTAAAAATAAAACCTCGCAACATATCTTATGAGGTAAATTATCGCGAGAAAAATGGCAGGTGGGTTTATGGTTATAGTAAAGCAGACCTCTCTTTTGAGGTCAAGAGAAAACGCCGTCTTTTTAAGTCTATATACACGCTCTCTTGTGAGATGGCTGTCACAGACTGGCAACTCGCCACATCAAACACCTCTTGGGAAGGCAAAGGTGAGATAGATGAGTACATCATTATGGCAGATCAAAATCTAGGTTTTGGTGACCCAGAATTCTGGGGAACATACAACGTGATTGAACCAGAAAAGTCTATAGAGTCTGCGATAAAAAAAATACAGCGCAGGCTAGAACGCTCAGAAGATCGCGCCTCACTAGGCGGCAAATAACCTCGGTTAATAACTCATAATAACTAGAAACACCTTTCGTTGTAGAAGACGGCGGGTGTTTTTATTTTGCTTAAACTTTGCAAGAGACTTTTTACGCTTTCGCGAAAGCGTAATCACCACCAGCATAGGCACCTTACAATTATCACTTAGTAAACTAGATGTATGAAACAGTATCACGACTTAATGAAGCACGTACTCGCCGAAGGGAATTTTAAAGGTGATCGTACCGGTACAGGAACAAAAAGCGTTTTTGGGTATCAAATGCGTTTTGACCTCTCAGAAGGCTTCCCGATGGTTACTACAAAAAAGCTACACCTTAAATCTATCATCTATGAGCTTTTATGGTTTTTACAAGGTGATACTAACGTGAAGTACCTTCAAGAAAATGGTGTGCGCATCTGGAATGAGTGGGCAGATGAGAATGGAGACCTAGGTCCCGTTTATGGTTACCAGTGGCGCAACTGGAATGGTGATGAGATAGACCAGATAAAAGATATAGTAGAAACACTTAAAAAAAATCCTAATAGCCGCAGGATGCTTGTGAGCGCCTGGAACCCATCTGTAATGCCAGATACCTCTGTCTCTTTTTCTGAAAATGTTGCAAATGGCAAGGCTGCTTTACCCCCTTGTCACGCATTTTTCCAATTTTATGTAGCAGATGGAAAGCTAAGTTGCCAGCTATACCAGCGCAGTGCAGATATATTTTTAGGGGTTCCGTTTAATATAGCTAGCTATGCACTATTTACAATGATGATGGCGCAAGTGTGTGGCTATGAGGCCGGAGATTTTATTCACACCTTTGGCGATGCCCATATTTACAGTAATCATATGGAACAAGTTGAACTTCAATTATCCAGAGAAATTCGTACTTTACCTACTTTAAAAATAAATCCTGAGGTAAAAGACATCTTTGGCTTCACTTTTGATGACTTTACTTTAGAAAATTACAATCCGCATCCTCATATTAAAGGAGCAGTTGCGGTATAACCTCAAATTAACCTACTTACAACAATGAAAAAATTATTATTTGCCCTTGCTTTTTTTGCAGCGTTTACAACTATGAGTGCACAAGAAGGTGTGACTATGAGAAAGTCTACTACTCTTAAAGTTACAGAGGTCCCACCTACGTGGCCAGGATGTACTGGGTCTATCAATCAAAAAAACAACTGTTTACGCCAGAAACTAGCAGGACATATTGTTAAAAATTTTAAATTTCCATCAGACTATGTAAAAGGGAAGGTGGCAATTGATATGTTTATAAACAAAGAAGGCAAACCAGTAATACGTTCTGTAAAAGGAGGCTCTCCAGGAGTACAAAAAGAAGTAAAAAGAGTGATTATGATGATGCCTCAAGTAATTCCCGGCAATATGGGGGGAACAAAAAAGGATAGCGATCTTAAACTTGCATTTACATTGTAAGACTGTAAGAACATATACTATTATAAAGCGAGGAGCAAAAGAGATTTTGCTCCTCGCTTTATTTATAGCATTCTCAATAGTAAATAGTTATCGGTGTTTTCCATATTCTAGTACTTTAATAGATATATTTAACACTCATCATCAAAACAACATTTATGAATCGTTTGATAACTATACTCGTACTACTTGTATGTGCCACCTCTTTACAGGCACAATCTTACTCAGACAGCAAAGAATATTTTTATGGTTCACAAGCTGGTGTAAAAGCCTTTGAGCGCCCTCCCATCTGGCCCGGCTGTAATTTTAAGAACATACATAAACTGAGAAGATGCTTTGACGAATCTTTAAGTGAGCATATAGCGGCCAATTTTAAAATTCCATATGATCTTATGGAAAAACTAGAATATAAGAAGGTTACAGTAAACTTTTATATTCAAAAAGATGGATCTATTAGAATACGCAGTATAAAGGGAGGATTACCAGAAATAAAAGAACTTGCCAAAAAAGTCATTTTATCTATTCCAGAAATTAAACCCGGAGAACTAGGTGGCAAAAAAGTAGCTGCAGAATATACAATACCCATTACCTATTAGCACGACATACTTACCGAATTAGACCTTATGCATCACTAGGCTTAAATATTAACATTTTGCCAAATGAGGTCATAAAATTTTACACGCACTTAAAAACCCGTAACTTTATGTGACTTATAATTGTCACTGCTATGATTGTTACAGAAAATTTACTTGAGTTTTTTCTTGAAACTCGACAGCACACAGAGCGTCTGTGTAAACCCCTTGAGATAGAAGACTATGTCGTACAACCCATAGTAGATGTCTCGCCACCTAAGTGGCACCTAGGTCACACTACGTGGTTTTTTGAAGAGTTTATTTTAAAACACCATAAAGAAGGTTACACACTTTTTAGCGATGACTTTGCTTTTGTTTTTAATAGCTATTATGAGAGTGTAGGTAAGCGCGTTGTGCGCACAGACAGAGGTAATCTGTCCAGACCCACGGTAGACCAAGTATATGCTTACAGAAAATATGTAACAGAGGCTCTTAAAGATCTTCTAGAGGGAGACGTTTCGGCAGAGGTGACTAAGTTACTTACCATAGGCATACATCACGAGAAACAACATCAAGAGCTACTCGCTACAGATATAAAATATATACTAGGCAACAACCCACTTATGCCTGTTTATGGAGGAGATATTAGCTTTCGCGAAAGCGTAAAAGAAACCCCGCAATCTCAATGGACTCATATAACCGAAGGTGTGTATGAAATAGGACATAACACTACAGAGTTTTGTTATGATAATGAGCTGGGTCGTCATAAAGTATATCTACACGACTATGCAATATCTAATACTCTGGTAACAAACGGTGAGTGGATAGCTTTTATAGAAGCTGGAGGATATAATAAAACATTACTCTGGCACGCCGAAGGCTGGGACTGGGTTCAAAAAAATAATATAGAATGCCCTATGTACTGGCATAAAGTAGGAGATAAATGGTATCACTACACACTCGAAAAAGGCTTACAAGAAATAGACGAGAGTGCCGCTCTAGCTCATATCTCATACTATGAGGCATTTGCTTATGCACAACACAAAGGACTACGCTTACCTACAGAATTTGAGTGGGAAGTAGCAAGTAAACATCTAGACTGGGGAGACCGCTGGGAGTGGACAGAGAGCGCCTACCTACCCTACCCAGGCTATAAAAAAGAAGAGGGAGCACTGGGAGAATACAACGGTAAGTTTATGGTAAACCAGAAGGTCTTAAGAGGTGGCTCTGTAGCTACTCCTAGTAGACATACACGACACACCTATCGTAACTTTTTTCAAACTGGATTGCGATGGCAATTTACAGGCCTACGCCTAGCAAAATAATAGTAAGTTTTTACCATACTACACGACCATTACATATATGACACAAACTAAACCAACTATAGCAACCGCATTTCATAAAGAAGTTGAAGAAGGGCTTACGGCATTTCCAAAATATCTGTCTTCAAAGTTTATTTATGATAAAAAGGGAGACAAGCTCTTTCAAGATATTATGGCAATGCCTAGCTACTACCTCACAGATTGTGAGTATGAAATCTTTGAAACACATAAAACCGCCATTGCACAGGCTTTTACAAGCAAAAGTGGTTTTGAGCTTATTGAACTAGGAGCTGGTGACGGCAAGAAAACAAAGATTTTACTAGAACACCTAGTAACTCGCGGAGACACTTTTACTTACCTCCCTATAGACATTAGCCAGAATGCACTAGACGGTCTAGAAAAAAGTATGAATAACGATTTACCGCAAGTAGATATAAAACCTCAACAGGGCACCTACTTTGACGTGCTAGAAGGGCTAGCAAACTACAACTCTCGTAAAAAAGTGATTGTAGTACTAGGCTCAAACATAGGGAACCTTTTGCACCCACAGGCTATAGACTTTTTATCAAATATAAAAAAAGCAATGAGCGAGGGAGATTTACTGTTTATGGGGTTTGACCAGAAAAAGGATCCACAGGTGATACTTGATGCTTATAATGACCCAGAAGGTATTACCGCTGCTTTTAATAAAAACCTACTGCACCGCATTAATGATGAGATGGATGGCACTTTTAATCCAGACCAGTTTAAGCACTGGGAGGTTTACGACCCAGAAACAGGCACTGCAAAGAGCTATCTCGTGAGTAAGCAAGATCAAGAGGTACGTATTAACGCGCTAGATCTTGATGTACACTTTAATGCCTGGGAGACCATACATACAGAGATAAGCCAGAAGTATGACGACAGCATTGTAGAGTGGCTTGCAAATGAGTCTGGGCTTAATATTATAAACGACTTTGCAGATAGTAAGGGATATTACAAGAACTATTTATTTGAAAAGAAATAAGAGTATGCTTTCGCGAAAGCGTAACAACATCTAAAAAAAGAGAATTATGAAAGCAATATGGAATAACGAAGTAATAGCAGAGAGTGATGATACGATAGTGATAGAAAACAATCACTATTTTCCGCACGAGGCTATAAAGAAAGAGTATTTTAAATCTAGTGATTTACACAGTACCTGCCCGTGGAAAGGGAAAGCATCATATTACTCAATAGAGGTAAATGGAAAAGAAAATACAGATGCCGCTTGGTACTATCCAGAAGTAAGTGAGCTAGCAAAAAGTATTGAGAATAGGGTTGCCTTCTGGCGTGGTGTCGAGGTAGTAGAGTAATTCTATATTTCTGTAATGTAAAAAAAGCCATTTTCTAAACGAAAATGGCTTTTTGCACTATAAGTTGGGGGAAAACTTAACCTTATAATTCTAAAACACTGTTTTCGGCAGCGGCATAATCATTCCATTGGTAACCATCTGCAGCTTCTTCATTTACCCACTCTCCGTCTACTACATATTTAAACTCGTATGACTTTTCTGTAGGGATATCAAAAGTTCCTTTAAAGGTTCCGTTCTTAAGTTTTTTAAGAGGTGTTGTGGTATCCCAGTTATTAAAATCACCTGCTACGGCAACCGTATCTGCCTCTGAAGCAGCAATCGCAAAGGTTACTTTACAAACAGGCTTTGTTTTTAAAAATTTCTTAGTAAGCGCCATAATTCTTTGTTTTTGATAAAGTACAAAGATAGGATTAGCATATTATAAAAAACAGATAATCAGACTATTGAGTGCATTATTCACGATTTAATAATATTGCACCTCTTAAAATTGATATCTAGTAAATCGAAAACGTTTGCAGACATCATAAATTGATAATATGGCGATTAATTAACACCTCACTCACATAAAATTTACAGTAAAAACCACAAAACAAGGGAATTATGACTTAACAACTTCAAGTAAATGTGCTAGATCATCTTCTGTATTAAAGTAATGAAAGCCTACCCTCACTCCTTCACCTCGCACCATCGTAAGTATATCTTGGTTTTTTAGTTTTATTATAGTTTGGTCGTCTCCATTTATATTAAAAAATGTACCGTGACTCTCGCGCTCTGCAATTGCTTTTGAAAGAAGTCCATTTTCTAAAAACATCTCTTTGGCCTTGAGATTTATGTCCTTAATTCTCGCATCTATAACACTCATACCAAGTTGATTTATAACATCTATTGCAACTCCTAGACTTCCATAATTGAGCGTGTCTTGGTGTCCCGGTTCAAAACGACCTAAAAAGTTACCTTCTTGTGGCTTATATTTACCTTGTACAGAATTAAAACCTGTTGTGCTAGGTGCGACACGGTCTACAATACTTTCTTTAAACAAGAAAAAGCCATTACCATACCCAGCATTCATCCACTTATAGGTACTCGCACCTATAGCATCTAGTGCAGAGTTATCAAAATCAAACATCTCTGTACCTACGTACTGTGTAGCATCTGCAAGAAATAATGTATCAGGATATAGCGCTTTTAAATCTTTAAGAAACCTTTGGTTTATTTTTAACCCATCCAGCCACTGCACAAGTGAGAATGCAAAAATATCTGGCGTATCTTTCTTAAAAGCTTCTGCAACGACCTCTTCAAGATTAGAACTAATCTGGGTGTATTTAATATCAAAACCTCTACTCTCGAAAGGCCAGTTTATAGATGGGTAATCTCCTTCTAGCAACAGTACTTTTTTGTGTTTTTTAATCCCTTCAAGTAGCGTATTAAAACCGTATGAAAAATTAGGAACAAGGGCTACTCTATTTGCCTCGCAAGAAAAAAGCTTGCCTACCTTCTCACGCACACTTCCCAGTATCTTACCTTGATTTTCTTTGAGCAAGCTACCTTGTACGAGAAAATCAAGATCGTGTTCTTGCCTCCACTCCATTACTGGCACAGATAGTAAACCAGAAGATGGCGTATTGAGATAGGTATACTGGCTCAGGATTGGGAAGAGTTTGGCAAAATTTTTCATAAGCTATTTTTAAAATGACGTTCTAAAAGGCTAATTTTATATGATCATATAAAGGTCGCATTTTATGGCACTATTCTCAAAGAAAACAACAACATCTATAGATCCGGTTCAAAAAGAGCTTATAGAAAACGCACAAGCCCGCATAAGGCAAAAGAAAAACCTATACAGGCACTTCGTCGCTTTTCTCGCAGGAGCCATACTTCTTATTGTAATTAATCAAGTGCTCAATGTAGGTGAAGAGTTTAAGCCTTTTGAAACTCCTTGGTTTGTATGGGCAATTCTTATCTGGACATTCTTCTTTCTCATACATCTTATAAACGTCATTGTAATGAGTAAGTTTATGAATAAAGAATGGGAACAAAAACACCTAGACAGACTAGTAGCCAAACAAAAACTACGCATCGCAGAGCTAGAAGAGAGTGTGCAAATATCACACCCGTTACCAGAAAAAAAAAGTCCAATCTTAACAGACCCAAACACCTCACTAGACAACCAGAATACTCCCCTATGATAACAATGATAGCAGCTGCTGCCGAAAATAATGCACTGGGTAAAAATGGCGATATACCCTGGCATCTTCCAGATGACTTTCGTCATTTTAAAAAACTAACCACAGGTCACCATATTATTATGGGGCGTAAAACCTGGGAGTCTTTCCCAAAACCGCTACCTAACAGAACACACGTAGTCATTACAAGAGATAAGCAATACAAAGCGCCAGGTGCTACCGTTGTACATTCTCTAGAAGATGCGCTTGCATATTGTAAGCAAGAGGCTCACACGTTTATTATAGGCGGTGGCGAGATTTATAAACTAGGTATGCCATATGCAACACACATAGAACTTACCCGAGTGCATAGCGAGTATGCTGCAGATGCGTTTTTTCCAGAAATATCAGAGAGTGAGTGGGAACTTGTAAACAGTACCTTTCACGATGTAGATGATAAACATAAAAGCGGCTTTACTTTTCAAAGCTGGAAAAGAAAGTAGAGCAAAGAACTTATAAGTAATTTTTAGTACGCTTTCGCGAAAGCGTATATCTCCTCATTGAGTCTCTCTCATTTTGTACTTTTGCACCTACTAACGAACATAAACTTATGAAAGCATATATATTTCCGGGTCAAGGTGCTCAGTTCTCAGGAATGGGATTAGACATTTTTGAAAAATACCCAGATGCTCAAGATCTTTTTTTAAAGGCAAATGATATTTTAGGTTTTAATATTACTGATGTAATGTTTGAAGGGTCTGCAGAAGATCTTAAAGAAACTAAAGTAACACAGCCTGCTATCTTTATACATTCTATAGCGCTTAAATCTGTAATGACAGATTTTGCACCGGCAATGGTTGCTGGTCACTCACTGGGAGAATTTTCTGCCCTAGTAGCAAGTGGCGCATTAAGTTTTGAAGATGGATTAAAGCTTGTGAGCCAGCGTGCCCAAGCTATGCAAAAAGCTTGTGAGATACAGCCATCTACTATGGCAGCCGTATTAGGTCTAGAAGACGCCGTGGTGGAAGAAGTGTGTGAGCAAACACCAGGAGTTGTGGTTGCGGCAAATTATAATTGCCCAGGCCAGCTTGTAATATCTGGAGAGATAGAAGCCATAAATAAAGCTTGTGAGAGTATGAAAGAAAAAGGTGCTCGTAGAGCGCTTGTGCTTCCTGTAGGAGGAGCTTTTCACTCACCTATGATGGAGCCAGCTAGAGAAGAACTAGCGGCAGCTATAGAGGCAACAAGTTTTAAAAACCCTGTTTGTCCTATATACCAGAATGTAACAGCGACTGCTATTACAGATGCTAGCCAAATACAGGCTAACTTAATAGCACAACTTACCGCTCCAGTAAGGTGGACACAAACCATACAGCAAATGATTGCAGATGGAGGTACAGAATTTATAGAAGTAGGCCCTGGTAAAGTGTTACAAGGACTTATGAGAAAAATAAATAGAGATGTAGCTGCAAGCGGCGCAGTTTTACCTGAATAGATTCTATTTATTTTAGAGCATAAAAAAACCAGCCTTGTAGCTGGTTTTTTAATATATGATGGTTAAAGATCTTCTTAGTGACCTGTTGCCTTCTTTACTTTGTCTACAGCTCCATTTGCAGCGTCTTTAGTTGCATCTACAGCATTGTTTGCAGCATCTTTAGTTGCATCAATAGCGTTGTTTGCAGCGTCCTTAGTTGCATTTGCAGCATCTTTTGCTCCTTCTACTGTTGCATCTGCAGCATTTTCGATAGCATTTCCTGTTGCATCTACAGCATCTCCAGCAGCGTTTGCAGCGTCATTTGCAGCATCTTTTACAGAGTTACCAGCGCTCTCAAGAGCATCACCAGCACTGTTTACAGCATCACCAGTTGCATTTGCAGCATCATTTGCAGCATTTTCAACAGCGTTTCCAGCTTCATTTGCTTTCTCTTGTACTTCTCTACAAGAAACAGCTCCTACGATAAGGGCTAGTGCAGCAACATTTAATAATAATTTTTTCATAATAGAAATTTGTTTAGATAGTTGTGAGGTGCAAATTTAACATAATTTCACATTTAATCATCAATTATTGACTTTAACTGTAATCTTAAACCGACAAAAAACACAAAATAACCGATTAATAGTCACTTACAACTTTTGTTTTTAAAATGTTATGATCATTATACGTTCAAAGTGTTGAATTAGATGTTTTTATGACAAATAAATAAAATTTGGAATTATTCCTAATTTTCATACATTTACCGTATGGGAACAAACGACTTACCTTCTGAAATACGTAGATTTAAAGAAGTCCGTGAAGATCACGACTTCACACAAGCAGAGTTTGCTGAAAAATTAGGCATAAAGAACAGTACGGCAGATATAGAGCGCGGCCGTACAAAACTCTCTGGACAAGTTATTACAGAGCTACTGCGCCTTTTTCAAATAAACCCACTATGGATTTACGGTTACAGTAACCAGAAGCACCTTAACCCAGATAAAGGAGACATAAGTCCTAAGGTTGTCATAGTAGATAAGGAGGATAATGAAAATATGGTTTTAGTAAATCAAAAAGCCGCCGCGGGTTATCCTAATAATATTTCAGATGTAGAGTGGTATCAAAACCTACCTGCCTTTGACTTCCCTATACCTCAATACCGTAATGCTACTTACAGAGGTTTTCAAGTAGAGGGCGACAGTATGCTTCCTAACTTTAGACCGGAAGACTGGGTACTTGCAAAAGGTGTAGAAAGTCTTGAGTATGCTAGTGATAATAAAGTATATGTCATTGTAATGCAGGATGCTGTAGTGGTAAAAAAATTACAAAAACTTCCAGATTCATCGCGTGTACTTCTTATATCAAGTAATGAAGAGTATGCACCTTATGAGGTTGCTGTAAGCGACATACAAGAAATATGGCAAGTAAATAGTAAGCTCACTTTTAATCTAGATGAAGGTAGTAGCAACAATTTACTTAAAGAACTACAACAGTCTATGCTTGAACTCAAAGCACAAATGACAGAATTTAAAGCATAAAAAAAGGATAATACAATCACTTGTATTATCCTTTTTACGTCTTGTTATAAAAAAGATTAATGGTCTGTCTTTATCTTAACAGCCCCATCTTCGTCTACCTTTACTTTGGTCTCAGAACCGTTTGCATTTTCTGTTTTTAATTTATAACCGTCGTCAGTATTTTTTTCTTTTATCTCAACGGCATTTTCTTTTGCTTCTTCTATAGCCTGCTCTGCCTCTGTTTTCTTTTCTTTACAAGAGGTAAATGATACAGCCATAATACCTAGAGCAATTGCTCCTATTTTTAATGTTTTCATAATCATATTGGTTTAGTACAATACAAATGTAGATTGATTAATAAGGCTTTATGCACAAAGCTTTACCAATAAGCTCTAAAGTTACGTTAACATTTGCCGCACATACTTACTATATAACCCAAAACTGTTAATTTTAAAGTAAAAATGAACTTTCAAGATACCTATGACTTTCTCGAAAAACTTCAACAAAACAACTCCAAAGAGTGGATGGATGCTCATCGCAAAGAGTATCACCATATTAGAGATAACCATATAAACTGGCTCAATAAACTTAATGCAAAGCTGGCGGAGATAGATGGAGCGTATTTCGACACACCTGGAAAAAAGGCTATAAACCGTATCAATAACAACTTAATGTTCCACCCTAACAAGCCTATTTATAAAGACCATATAGGCGCAGGACTGGATCAAAGAACTAAACAAGGGGATTTTTATATAGAGATAGGTCTTAAACACAATCTTGTAGCCGGTGGTTACTGGAAGCCTAAAAAAGAAATACTAGATAGCATACGCGATGCGATAGATTATAACGGCGAAGAACTCAAAGCTATACTAGAAAAACCAAGTTTTATAAAAACCTTTGGGAACCTTTGGAATCAAGATAAATTAAAAACCGCACCAAAGGGTTTTTCTAAAGACCATCCACATATAGACCTACTTAAATACAAAACATTTGCGGTGGAGACTACGCTTTCGCGAAAGCAAGTTTTATCAAAAGATTTTGACGCACTACTTATTGAAATGTATAAAGAGATGCTCCCTTTTAGAAGATACTTAAGAGAAGCCGTATCTGTGCTTCCTTAATTACTCACTTTGAGATAATCTATGACAGCTCGCGTGGCCCCAGTATTACTATTTACAAAATGCCCTGCGATCATACCCGTCTGTGCTCTAAACTTATCATCATTGAGTAGTTTATTAAGTCGTTCGTCAAATTGATCTTGACTCGCCACCGCATATAATCCAGCAAGCTGCTGGAGTATTTTTGCCTCGGGAAATTTATCAAAATGAGGCCCTATAAGAATAGGCACTCCAAAGGTCGCCGGTTCTAAAATATTATGTAATCCCGTATTCCCCATAGCCCCGCCTACATAAGCTACATCTGCATAACTATAGATTTTAGTAAGAAGTCCTATCGTATCAACTATAAGTACATCATAATCTTTTAGAGTATGGACATCCATTGTAGAGTAACGAGCGACTCTAGCGGTACAAGCTCCTATAAATGCTGATATTTTCTCTTCTTTAATCTCGTGTGGAGCGATAATAAATTTCGCCTTGCCCTTGTGATTGTTTATGTAGTCTATAATTAGTTTATCATCTTCTGGCCAAGTGCTTCCGCATACCACGCAGAGATTATCATTCTTAAATTTTGAGATAAAATCAAGCGTATTATCCATTGTAAGCTGCTGGCTCACTCTGTCAAAGCGAGTATCTCCACTTATTGTATAATTTTGAAATCCTAGCTTTTCTAAAGCTTCGGCAGCGTTTTGATTTTGTAAAAAGAAATACTCAAAACTCTCTAATGATTTGATCATCCATTTGCCATAAGATTTAAAAAACGGCTGACTTTCCCTAAAGACCCCAGAAATTAAAAAGGTTCTAATCTTTCGGCGTTGTAGTTCTCGTAGGTAATTAGGCCAGAATTCATACTTAACAAAAAAAACTAACTCTGGTTTTATGGTATCTAAGTAGGTACAAACGTTTGATGTGGTATCTAGTGGTAGGTAAATGGTCGCTTTCGTGAAAGCGTTATTTTTTTTTATTTCATAGCCAGAGGGAGAGAAGAAGCTTATCACCCACTGGTGGTCTGGATAGTGCTCAGTAATGGCTTTTAATATAGGTACTCCCTGCTCATATTCTCCTAGGGAAGCGACGTGCATCCACAAAGTCTTTTTGCCGGTTATGAGCTCGGCATTTAAAATCTTAATGGTATCCTTTCTACCTGTGATAGACTTTTGAAGCTTCTTATTAAAATTTCCAGCAAGCGGTAATACAGCCTGGACTAATTTTATCAATAAAGAATACAATATATGCATAGGTTCAAAAATACACTTTGTAATTAAATAGGTCTGAGTAGGAGATGGAGATTTTGTATTTTTGTTTTCTGTAAAATTAATGACATTTATTAATAACTTAACATAAAAAGGCAACCTGCCTTTCAAACATCTAGGATGAAAAAAATACAAATGGTCGATCTTCAAGGCCAATACGCAACGATAAAAGAACAAGTAGATAATAGTATTGCAGAGGTGATTGCAAATACCGCTTTTATAAATGGTCCTGAGGTTAAAAAATTTCAAACCGAACTTGAAGAATATCTAGGCGTAAAGCACGTAATACCCTGTGCAAATGGTACTGATGCGCTTCAAATTGCAATGATGGGATTGGGTCTAGAACAAGGAGATGAGGTCATCACGGCAGATTTTACTTTTGCAGCTACTGTAGAGGTGATTGCCCTTTTAAAACTCACACCGGTTCTTGTAGATGTAGACCCGGTAGATTTTAATATCGACATTGAAGCTGTCAAGAGAGCTATCACACCAAAAACGAAGGCTATTGTGCCTGTTCACCTTTTTGGTAGGGCAGCAAATATGGATGCTATTATAGATCTAGCAAAAGAGCACAACCTCTTTGTTATAGAAGATAACGCACAAGGTATAGGTTCAAACTACACAGGCCGTGATGGTAAGAAAACAAAAACTGGAGGAATAGGTCACGTAGGGACTACGTCATTTTTTCCTTCAAAAAACTTAGGTTGCTACGGTGATGGCGGTGCAATATTTACAAATGATGATGATCTTGCCCATACCATAAGAGGCATTGTAAATCACGGTATGTACGTGCGATACCACCACGATGTAGTAGGGGTAAACAGTAGACTGGACTCTATACAAGCAGCAGTTTTAAGAGCAAAGCTGCCACATCTAGACTCATATAACAAAGCAAGGCGCGATGCTGCACGCAAGTATACAGAAGCCTTTATGAGTAATAAAAAGATTATTACACCTATAGTTTGTGATAGTTGTGATTGCCACGTTTTTCACCAGTATACACTACGAGTAGTAGATACGGATCGTGATGCTCTTGTAGCACATCTTAATGAGAATGGGATTCCTTGCGGCGTATATTATCCTATCCCACTACACAGCCAGAAAGCTTATAAAGATGAGCGATATAATGAGGCAGACTTCCCTGTGACTAATGCCATTGTAAAAGACTGTATCTCTCTACCTATGCACACAGAACTAGAGGACGACCAGATTGCTTTTATAACTAAAACCGTGATTGACTTTGTAAATAAATAATCTATGAAATATACGCTATCCCTTCTACTTGCTTGCCTTGTGGGTATGACCACTTTTGCACAAGAAACGTTACTACATTGTGGTAAATTAATAGATACTCAAAATGGCAAAGTTTTAAAAGAGCAAACTATTACCGTACTGGGTAATCAAATTGTGAGTGTTGAGAAGGGATACGCTTCCGCGAAAGCTGGACAAAGTATAATTGATCTTAAGTCCAAAACTGTAATGCCTGGTTTTATAGATATGCACGTGCACATAGAAGGCGAGACAAACCCAAAACAGTATCTTGAGACCTTTACTAAGAATGAAGCAGACATAGCCTTTACAGCCGCCGAAATTGCAGAAAGAACGTTACTCTCAGGCTTTACAACAGTAAGAGATCTAGGCGGCTCTGGAGTAAATGTATCCTTAAGAAATGCCATTAACTCAGGAACCACTCGAGGTCCTCGTATTTATACTGCCGAAAAGGCCATAGGAACCACAGGAGGCCACGCAGACCCTACTAATGGTTTTAAAAAAGTTAATATGGGCGACCCTGGCCCAGCTCAAGGTGTTATAAATAGTGTGGATGATGCCAGAAAAGCAGTAAGACAACGCTATAAAAATGGTGCTGACCTTATAAAAATTACAGCTACTGGTGGTGTTCTAAGTGTTGCAAAAAATGGAGATAACCCACAATTTAGACAAGAAGAGGTAAATGAGATTGTGCGCACTGCAAAGGAGTACGGAATGCACGTAGCTGCACACGCACACGGTAAAGAAGGGATGCAACGTGCTATTAAGGCGGGCGTACAGACTATTGAGCACGGCTCATTTATGGATGAAGAAACCGTGCAGCTTATGAAAAAACACAATACCTATCTCGTACCCACCCTATCTGCAGGAAAGTATGTTGCTGCCAAGGCAAAAGTAAAAGGTTACTACCCAGACATCATCATACCTAAAATTGAAAAGGTAGATGCTACGCTCAAAAAGACATTTACAATGGTTGCAAAATCAGGTGTAAATATTGCTTTTGGGACAGATGCAGGCGTCTTTCCTCACGGTGAGAATGCAAAGGAGTTTAGATATATGGTAGATTATGGATGGAGCCCAATGTTTTCAATACAGTCTGCAACTATTACAAACGGGAAGCTTTTAGATATGCAAGGTAAACTAGGTGTACTAGCCGCAGGCTACCTAGCAGACATTGTAGCTACAGATGATGACCCTACACAAAACATAGCAACCACAGAAAGTGTTTCTTTTGTTATGAAAGATGGATTAATATATAAGCAGTAACAACGTAAGACTCAAGAGAATTAACTAGACTAGGTAAACATTACCCATAAAAAAGCCTCGATCATTTCTGAGCGAGGCTTTTTTAATTATGTATAAATGACTTTTATTTTGCCACTATAATAAATTCAGATCTTCTGTTAAGTTGGTGTTCCTCTTCAGTACATTCTATACCATTACCACAAGCATTAGTAAGTTGTGTCTCACCATAACCTC
>JAHDEV010000229.1 GCA_020628615.1 Dokdonia sp. | reverse complement strand
TCAGACAACTCCATTTCTTGTATTTCAAAAGGTTTATAAGCTTCTAATACTTGCACAATAGTATGATTTAGGGACAAATTTAGGGTTTTATAGCGTTAAAATTATCATAATACACCCAATAACCTCTATTTATACCTAATTAACCATTTTATGTACAAATAGACCAGTGACCTATCCCACTACCTTTGTATCATCAAAGAAAACCACAAACTATAAAAGAAAGCATATATGAAAGCAATGATTATCAACGAATACGGTGAGAATGCCGCATTCACAGCAAGCGAAGTAGCAAAACCAGCAGTAACTCCAGGTCACGTGAGTATCAAGATTGCAGCTTCTAGTGTAAATACGGTAGACACAATGATACGCAAGATGGGGTCAGACCTACCTTTATCACCAGCAGCACCAGCTATATTAGGAATGGACTTTGCAGGAGTGATAGAAGCAGTAGGTGAAGGTGTAAATGACTTTAAAGTTGGTGACGAGGTATACGGTTGTGTAGGTGGCCTTGCCGACTTACAAGGTACGCTAGCCGAATATATCGTGGCAGACAGTAAACTTATTGCTCACAAAGCTGCCAACTTATCTATGACAGAGGCGGCATCACTACCACTTGTAGCAATTACGGCTTATGAAGGATTAATACGCGCAGGGATTAAAAAAGGGCAGAAAGTACTCGTACACGGAGGTGCTGGAGGTGTAGGCCACGTAGCGGTACAACTAGCTATTCACTTTGGGGCAGATGTATATGCTACTTGTGGAGGACCAGAGCAACAAAAAATTATAGAAGGCTATGGAGCAACGGCAATTAACTATAAAGAAGAAACTGTTGAATCATACGTAGCAAAGTATACAGATGGTGCAGGTTTTGACCTTATTTATGATACCGTAGGTGCAGATAATCTTACGAAGTCTTTTGAGGCAGCAGCACTTAATGCACAAATTGCTACTACAGTATCTATGTGCAACCTAGATCTTACCCCAGCACACTTTAAAGGATTATCACTACACGTTGTGTTTATGCTCATCCCTATGTTACACAACTACAAGCGAGAAGAGCACGGAGCGATTTTAAAAGAGCTAAGCAACATCGCACAAGATAAAGCACTAGTACCTCTAGTAGACAGCACATTTGCGCTAGATAATGTAGGTGATGCTTATGCAAGACTAGAGAGTGGTAAAGCAATAGGTAAAGTAGTTGTAACTAACTAAGACCTCATCCATAGGCTTACTATGGCAGGAATTAAACCTTAAATACCTATTTTATAGGCATTTAAGGTTTAAAAATACAGAACTTTGCTTTTACAACAACCCCCATTTTAATTACCAAAGCCACCAGCCATTTGTGCGTAGTTCTGTTATAAATTTAAAATATAATAGCAGTAGCTATATGAAAAACATAATATTATGAGTACCATAGAACATACAAATGCACTTGCAGAAGCTCGTGCTTTAGAAGTACCATCACGAGAATTATCATTAAGACGCGATCCATCTGTTTCTCAATTTTGGAACGAAAATCGTAAATTACTAGAAGCTGCTTGGGCAGAATGGGAAATAGAAAACAAAGATGATGTACTAGTTCCTGATGAAACCTTGCTAGACCCAAGATTACGTCAAGCCATTAAAGACGCGTGGGAAAACCCAGAAAAAGAATCTGCTGTTGCCGATTTGTGGGAAGAAATTATACCTGGTGTTTATGTAGCACAGTTTTTTGATCTAGATCGTTTAGCAGATTTTCGTAACTATCTAGAAGCTGTAGCAAACTCAGGAGTGCCAAAACGTGCACCTTATGGTATACAATTAAACCGATATGGAATGATGTTAGACCCTCGTTCTGAAGGTCATCTGGCAGCACCTAATTTTCAGGCATTTTATAATGATATGATGGACCGTTTTATGCGTCCTATAGCGCGTTTGTTATTAGGAACTTACGGTTATGACAATCAGACTTTTGGTTTTTCAATCCAGTACAATCCAGATAAAGACAAGGATTTACACGCACATACCGATGCCTCTGCAGCTACCTTGAATATCAATATCAACTTACCAGATGAAAAGTTTACAGGATCTGAGGTTGATTTTTATGATAAAGCTTCAGGAAAAACGGTACAAGCTATTTTTGAGCCTGGAAAAGCAATCATCCACAGAGGGAATGTGCCACACGCTACGCACCCCATTACAAGCGGGCAACGTAGTAATTTAGTGGTTTGGTTATATGGAGACCGTATGCAAATACCACGCGGTAGTACAAGCAGCTACGGAAATATTAGCAATAGCGACACCATTAAAGATGTTGCTTTAGAAAGTGTAACCGCTCGCCAGCGATGGA
>JAHDEV010000228.1 GCA_020628615.1 Dokdonia sp. | reverse complement strand
TAATCTCATTAGGCACTGAGAAATCATCATCATAGGTGAAGAAATATCCATTTGATACATAGTCTATATTAAAGATGTTGTTTACTAATCCATTAAGGATAATAGATTTAAAAACAGACACATCTTTTATCTCATAACTTATGTTGAGGTCATTTGTAAAGTAGCTATCTAGCTTTGAGAAATCACTATCGATGTTTCCTAAATATTGTTCTCCTACATATTTTGATAAGAAGCTCAATCTTAGATTTTCAGCAGGTTTATAGCTTATGGTGTTACCCACTACTACATCTGGAGAATAAGAGATATTTGTGTCCCCTAGGTTTGTTAACACACCATCTCTTTCAAAAACGAAGTCTTTGTTTTTATTTGTGCTTAGTGCCAGGTTAGGTTGTATCATCAACTTGTCTGTAATCGCAATTGCAGCATCTATTTCGATACCTGCTCTATAGCTCTCACCACTATTTGCACGTATAGGTGCTCCTACGTCATCTAGCGCTCCAGTAAGAACTAGCTGGTCACGATATCCCATATAATATCCATTTACGTTAAGCGATACGCGGCTCGTGTTGTATCTCCACCCCAATTCCCAATCGTTAAGACGCTCTGGACGCGGTGCTCCGTTTTCAAAATCTGTACGGTTAGGTTCGCGATTTGCTCTTGCAAAAGATGCGTATAATTGGTTTTCGCTGTCTATTTTATAAGAAAGACCTGCTTTCGGGTTAAAGAAACTATAGTTTTCGTCTACAATAAATTCGGCAACGTCAGAGTTGATTCCGTCTGTGGTGTATGAGATAAAGCGTTGTTGTAGGTCTAAGTATCCACTCCATTTTGAATTGATGCGGTAGTTCGCTTCCGCGAAAGCTGAAAATTCTTTTTTCTTTCCAGTCCCGAAGTAGTAGTTGTCTCCAGTCTCACTATCACTAGCAAAACGCGCCCAAATCACTTCGCCAAAATGGTCTCCATCGTAAATACTACCGTAAGCACCACCTACAAAGTCAATGTTGTTGTCCTTGTAATTTGCCGTTGCACTTGCCACATAGAAGTCATTGTCTAACCAGCGACGTCTTATAATATCTGATGTTTCTATGGTTTCACTCCCTATAACTACAGGGGAAATACTGTAAAAAGCAAGATCTTCATCCTCTTTATATTCTTCAAAAAAGCCTCTACCATAGGTGTAGTTTAGGCTCAATTGTGTGCTCCAGTTATTGTCATAACGCTGGTTCCAGTGCAGTTGGTAATGATCTTGCTTATAATCATCTACTTGATTCTCGTGAAAGCGTGTCTCACCATTCTCATCTGTAAACTGTCCTGCAGGGTTAAAGGTTCTATCCTCGGCTAGCGTCTCTGCATCTATCCCAAACCAAGATTGGTATGTGACCTCAGATCCTGCAAAGTTGATAAGCTTGATAAGCGTATTATCATCCTTATAGGCTGCTTGTAGAAAGTAAGATTTAAGATCAGACGATGCACGGTCGATGTAACCGTCAGATTTAATTTGTGATAAACGACCAGATATCTCAATATGGTCATTGAGTAATCCAGTACTAAATTTCACATTATGACGTCGCGTCCCAAAAGACCCAAAAGAGTTAGAAATCTCACCATATGCCTCATTAGAAATTGCATCTGTAAGAATATTAAGACTTGCTCCAAAAGCTCCAGGTCCATTCGTAGAAGAACCTACTCCACGTTGTAACTGTAAACTTTCAACAGAAGAGCTAAAGTCTTGAAGGTTTACAAAGAACGTAGTTGCACTCTCTGCATCATTGTATGGGATTCCGTTTATAGTAACATTGATACCTTGATTACCCGTACCGCGCACTCTGAAACCAGTGTAACCTATGCCAGCACCAGCGTCTGAGGTAGTCACTACGCCTGGTAAAAAGTTAAGTTGCGTAGCAATGTCTTGGCCTAAGTTGCGCTCTGCAATTTGTTTTTTTGTAAGGTTGGAATGCGTAATAGGTGAGTCGGCTTTTACACGTACAGAACGCACTAAAACTTCATCTAGTGATTCTACTTTAGACCCAAACTGAAAATCATAGGTCATATCTCCTTTAACTATGATAGTTCTTTCTTCAACTGGAGATATGTAGGAAAACGTAAGAATGTGTGTTCCTTTTTCTAATTGAATAGAAAACTTTCCGTTAAGATCAGTTTGAACTCCATTTGTCGTTCCTTTTTGAATAACATTAACCCCAGGTAGAGGGCCAGCTTGTTCTGTTACCGTCCCAGAAACTGTAAATGTTTGCCCAAAACTCATCGCAGTACAAAGCGCTGCTATCGCAAAGAATAGGATCTTTTTCATCCGTATATGGTTTAGTTACGAATACAAAGGGCAAATAT
>JAHDEV010000227.1 GCA_020628615.1 Dokdonia sp. | reverse complement strand
TCACGACGTACGAGCATTGTTACTTTCTTACATAATTTAGAAAGGTAGTGTGCCTCCTCACAAGCGCTATCTCCAGCACCTACAATTATGGTTTCTTGCCCACGGTAAAAGAATCCGTCGCAAACGGCACAGGCAGATACACCTCCACCCATTTTTAAATACTTCTGCTCAGAAGGTAATCCTAAATATTTTGCACTCGCTCCTGTAGATATAATCACAGACTCTGCGTGTATTTCCTTTTCTCCGTTAATCCACGCTTTGTGCACATCTCCAGAAAAATCTACTTTAGTCACCCATCCGTCACGTACATCTGTATCAAAACGCTGTGCTTGTTTCATTAACTGCACCATCATTTCTGGTCCAGTCACACCATCTACATAACCAGGGAAGTTCTCCACCTCGTTAGTCGTGGTAAGCTGTCCTCCTGGCTGCTGCCCTTGGTAAAGAACTGGTGCCATATTTGCACGTGCTGCATAAATTGCTGCGGTATATCCCGCTGGTCCTGAACCTATGATAAGGCATTTTACTTTTTCTACTGACATACTGTATTATTTTTAAGCTTTCGCGAAAGCGTAATAAACACTTTTACAATCGCACAATTCTTATTTATATCTTCCTTACAAAAGTAGGTTTTACAAGCCAAACCTTACAATCAAGTTATCAAGAAAACGAATGGCTTTATCACCAAAAGTGATATAACTGACCACGAGCTTACTCTTGCATAGATTAAAGATAAGATTCTAACCTCTAACACGTGTTTTCAAATTGTTAATACATCATAGAGTGTGGTGATAATTCTGTAATTTGCCGTTAAAATCTGATACTATGAAAAGTCGTTTTACTTATATCTTATTATTACTTGTTGCAAGTGTGGCTTGCGCGCAAGAAACTAGAGAAAATGATGTCACACTAACCTCAAACCTAGATTATACTTATGAGGTTATTGTTCCAGAACTTACTAACCCTTGGGGACTAGCTGTATTGCCAGATGAGTCTATGCTCATCACTGAAAAAAGTGGAGAACTCATACACTTTAAGGATGGTAAAAAAACAATGATTACTGGAGCTCCAGAGGTGGTGACGCGTAATCAAGGTGGTTTACTTGACATACGCTTGCATCCAGATTATGCGACTAATGGCTGGATATACATCACGTACTCATCACCAGAAGGCGAAGAAGATGGGGCGATGACAGCACTTATGAGAGCAAAATTAAAAGACGGCGCGCTTACCGAAAAGAAGGTGTTATATAAAGGAAGCCCAAATACGAGAAAGGGACATCACTTTGGCAGCCGCGTGCGTTTTGACAAAGATGGTTATGTGTACTTTTCTATAGGAGATCGTGGTGCGAGAGATGAAAATCCGCAGGATATTACTCGTGATGGAGGTAAGATTTATAGACTTAATGCAGATGGAAGCATCCCTGCAGATAATCCTTTTGTAGGTAAAGACGGAGCAAAAGAAGCTATCTTCTCTTATGGACATCGTAATCCGCAAGGAATGACTGTGCATCCTGAGACAGGTAAGATATGGATACACGAGCACGGACCTCGTGGTGGGGATGAGATTAATATCCCTGAGGCTGGTAAAAACTTTGGGTGGCCAGTAATCTCATACGGTATTAATTACAGCGGAACTACGTTTACAGAAATTACAGAAAAAGAGGGAATGGAGCAGCCAGTGTATTACTGGGTTCCTTCTATCGCTCCTTCTGGGATGGCTTTTGCAAACAATACTGGTGATGCAAAACTTGATGGTAACTTATTAATAGGTTCGCTTAAATTTGAATACCTAGAGCTTGCCATTTTAGAAAATGACAAGGTAGTTGCTCGTGAAAAGTTACTAGAAGATGTAGGTCGTGTGCGTAATGTGATTAATCACAATGGCACTATCTATGTAGGTGTAGAGGGAAAAGGAATCCTTAAACTGGTTAAGAAATAATGAAGCTACTTATAAGTTTATGTACGGCAGGAGTTAGTGTTTTTTTATTTTTCGCGAAAGCGGAAAAAGAAGTTTACACCTCTCAAGACCCACTTGCAGAATCTATAGAACGTGGTGCAGAGGTATACCAAGACTTTTGTATACAGTGTCACCTAGGTAAGGGTGAAGGAGTGGCAGGAACTTTCCCGCCGCTTGCTGGATCAGACTGGCTCACAGAAGATCGCTATAAAGAAGCCATAAAAGCTGTAAAATATGGACAGCAAGGTCCTATTACCGTAAATGGTGTTGCATATAATGGCGTGATGGCAAACCTTGAGCTTTATGAAGATGAGGTGGCAGATGTAATGAACTACATTATGAACAGCTGGGGCAATAAACAGAAAGAAATGATTACTGAAGAAGAGGTGAAAGC
>JAHDEV010000226.1 GCA_020628615.1 Dokdonia sp. | reverse complement strand
GAGTATGATAATATACTCGACGCAGCACTAGGTGCTGGGGCAGATCTTCCATTTGCTTGTAAAGGAGGAGTGTGTTCTACCTGTAAGTGTAAGGTAGAGGGAGGAAATGTAGAGATGAAAATTAATTATGCGCTAGAAGAAGATGAGACAAAACCTAGTATTAAGTTGCCAGGCAGTACCTACAACAGAGCGTGTAAAAGTAAATTTTGATGTTTAAGCTTTCGCGAAAGCGGAAATCTAATACAAATTGCTATGAGTGATAAAGAAGTAAAAAACCTAGAAGATCTTTTTGAAGCCCGCATTGCGCGTGACGAAAAGATAGAGCCAAAAGACTGGATGCCTGAGAAGTATCGCAAAACACACATACGCCAGATAAGCCAGCACGCACATTCTGAAATTGTAGGGATGTTGCCAGAAGGTAACTGGATCACACGTGCACCATCACTGCGCCGTAAGGTGGCCTTGCTTGCAAAGGTGCAAGATGAGGCAGGTCACGGTTTATACTTATACTCGGCTTGTGAGACCCTAGGTGTATCTCGTGAGGAGTTATACGAGCAACTACACTCTGGTAAGGCAAAGTACTCTTCTATATTTAATTACCCTACGGTTACCTGGGCAGATATGGGAGCGATAGGTTGGCTAGTAGATGGTGCAGCCATTATAAATCAAGTACCGCTTTGTAGTACTTCTTATGGTCCTTATGCACGAGCGATGATAAGAGTGTGTAAAGAAGAGAGTTTTCACCAGCGTCAAGGGTTTGAGATTATGCTCAAACTTGCAAATGGTACTCCAGAGCAAAAAGATATGGCTCAAGATGCCCTTAATAGATGGTGGTGGCCGTCACTTATGATGCTTGGTCCTACAGATGCAGAGTCTGTGCACACAGCCCAATCTATGAAGTGGAAATTAAAGCGTAAAACTAATGACGAGCTACGCCAGCAATTTATAGATCAAACTGTACCACAAGCAGAGTTGCTTGGACTTACCATACCTGATCCAGATTTAAAATGGAATGAGGAGACAGGACACTACGATTTTGGAGAAATAGACTGGGATGAGTTCTGGCAAGTAGTAAAAGGTCACGGGCCAAGTAATAAAAAGCGTATGAAAGATAGAGTAGGCGCTTGGGAACGTGGTGAGTGGGTACGTGATGCAGCAATGGCACACGCCAAAAAGAAAGAAGAAAGAAAAAATCAAACTAAGAAAGCAGTCTAGTATGAGCAAGAATTGGCCCCTTTGGGAAGTCTTCGTAAGAAGCAAGAACGGATTGGAGCATAGACACTTTGGAAGTCTACGCGCTGCAGATGCTGAAATGGCAATGGAGAACGCGCGCGATGTATACACACGTCGCAGTGAGGGAGTGAGCATATGGGTAGTAGAAAGCAATAATATCACAGCAAGCAATCCAGAAAATAATGGAGAGCTATTTGAACCAGCTGCAGATAAGGTATACCGTCACCCTACATTTTACGATTTGCCAGATGAGGTAAAACATATGTAATAGTGAAATCGAAATCGAAATTGAAACAAAAAAATGAAGACATCTACTTAAGATGGTCGATCATAGTTTCAATTTCAGTTTTATTTTTAAAAGTTTATTATGAACAAAGATTTATATAACTACATCATCGGTATTGCAGATAATAGCTTGATACTTGGACAGCGTCTGGGAGAATTATGTGGTCACGGCCCTAGCCTAGAGACAGATATTGCAGGTACAAACATCTCTTTAGACTTGTTTGGACAAGTGCGCAGTTATTTTCAGTATGCGGCACAAGTCTCGGGTGATGATAATGCAACAGAAGATACCCTTGCGTTTTTACGTATAGAGAGAGCCTATAAAAACGTGCTTCTGGTTGAACAGCCTAATACAGACTTTGCATACACAATTGTGCGCCAGTTTTACTTTGATGCCTTTCACCTCTTGTTTCTCAAAGCGTTAGAAAATAGCAAAGATGAGACGCTGGCAGCCATTGCAAAAAAATCCATAAAAGAAGTAAGCTATCACTGGCGCTTCTCATCAGACTGGGTGCGCAGGCTAGGCGACGGCACAGAAGAGAGTCACGAGCGCGTGCTCGAAGCTGTAAATGACCTGTGGATGTATACAGATGAGCTTTTTCACCAGACAGAGGCAGATAAGGCTATGATAGCCCAGGGCATAGGCGTAGATACCTTAGCACTTAAAGAAACCTATTATAAAATGATAGGAGACGTGCTTGAAGAAGCTACATTACCTATTCCAGAAAGTAAGTACTGGCACAAGGGAGGTAAGCAAGGAATACATACAGAGCATATGGGATATATACTTTCAGATATGCAATATATGCAACGCACCTACCCAAATATGGAATGGTAG
>JAHDEV010000037.1:4414-21019 GCA_020628615.1 Dokdonia sp. | reverse complement strand
CAGAAGCATATAATTCATCTACCTTCTTACCTATTTCCGGTGTGCTTCCAGAAGTTACTTTAAGAATTTTTTCTACTGTATGCTCTTTATCTCCTGGATTGATTCTTTCTGGAGAATAGCCTACATAAAAATCTTCATTAAATTTGAGTCCGCTCACACGCTCTAAAACTGGTACACATTCATCCTCTGTTACCCCAGGATATACAGTGCTTTCATATATAACAATGTCACCTTTTTTCAAAACCTTTCCTACAGTCTCGCTACTTTTATAAAGAGGAGTTAAAACTGGTCTATTATTCTTATCTACTGGAGTAGGTACTGTAACTACGTAGTAATTACAATCTTCTATATCTTTACTGTCTGCACTACAAAAAAGTCCATTAGCATCATTGACTTCAGTTTTTAATACGCTTTGAAGAACCTCGTCAGATACTTCTAATGTACTGTCAGTACCAGATCTTAACTCATCTATACGCTCTTGATTAATATCAAAACCTACCGTATTATACTTTGTTCCAAACAATCTTGCTAACGGTAGACCTACATAGCCTAAACCAATTACCCCTACTTTAATTTTTGTCATATATTGTTGTATTTACGCTTTCGCGAAAGCAAAAAAAATTATTTTAAATTCTTCCAGTACCAAGCCATTGCCTCTTTGAGACCATCTTTAATACTGAACTCTGGATCATAACCTACCCTTTCTCTAGCTCTATCGATACTTGCTAAGCTATGAGGTACATCTCCTGCTCTGTTAGGACCGTACTTAACCTCTACTTGTGCAATTTTTTCGTCAAATTGACTTAATTCCTCTTTTAAAATATTTACAAGTTCATTGAGGTCTGTGCGCTCTCCGAATGCAACATTATAAACAGTATTAAGTGCGTCTTTGTTGTCAGTAAGCATTGCGCGTATATTCATTTCGATAACATTATCAATATACGTGAAATCTCTAGAATAGCTTCCATCTCCATTCATAACAGGAGATTCGTGATCCATTAACAGTTTTGTAAACTTAGGTATCACAGCTGCATAGGCGCCATTAGGGTCTTGTTTTCTACCGAAAACATTGAAATATCTAAGCCCTATACAATCTATCCCATAAGTTTTATGAAACACATCTGCATACAACTCATTTACATATTTTGTTATTGCATAAGGAGACAATGGTTTCCCTATGATATCTTCTTGCTTTGGTAATCCTTGAGAGTCTCCGTAAGTCGAAGAACTTGCCGCATACACAAAACGTTTTACACCTTTGTCTTTAGATGCGATGAGCATATTCAAAAAACCACCTACATTAACTTCATTACTCGTTGCAGGATCTTTTATTGATCTTGGTACAGATCCTAATGCTGCCTGATGCAATACATAGTCACTTTGTGACACTGCTTTTTTACAAGTTTCTATATCTCTTATATCACCTTCTATAAAGGTAAAATTTGAATGACCAATAATGGCATCTAAATTATGCTTATGCCCTGTAGCAAGGTTATCTAAACAAGTTACAATTGCACCATTATTTATAAGAACTTCGCATATATTAGAACCTATAAAACCAGCACCTCCTGTCACTAAAATTTTCTTATCCTTTACTTGAGACTGTATACTCTCTAACATTCGTCTAATTTTTGGCAAATATAAAGTATTTTCTATGCCGTCAGAACATTGTTTTTTTATCACAATCTTAGCATATCGGGTTAAACTTATCCCAAACCAACTCTCAAATAACCCACAGACCTCTAAGCCTTTGTAATTTTATATAAAAACCAAAGAACTATGAATTATTTAAACTTAGACACAAAAAAAACCAAAGAGACAGTTACAGAGCTCAACATACTTTTATCTGACTATCACGTATACTACCAAAAACTTCGCAATTTTCACTGGAACGTTTCTGGTGAGAACTTTTTTGACTTACACGAGCAGTTTGAGCAACTTTATGATGATGCCAAAATTAAAATCGATGAGATTGCAGAGCGTATCCTAACATTGCGTTTTGCACCGGTAAGTAATCTCTCAGATTATCTTGAAGCATCTAGCATCAAAGAGTCAAAATCTGATCTGTCTGACAGAGATATGGTAGACACGATACTTGGAGATCACGGAAAAATTCTCAAACAACTAAGCGCTGTTGTGAAAAAAGCAGACGATGCCGGTGACGAAGGTACCATAGACCTTATAGGAGCTTACATACGTGAACTAGAAAAAACAAGCTGGATGCTAGACGCTTGGAGAAAGAAGACTGCAGGTACTTATAAAGAAGCCTAGTATTTCTCTAAGCTATTGAAAGTTATAAAAAAGTGTTTCGACAGATATAATCCTATATCTTAGTTATGAAACACTTTTTTTGTTTGCTTGCGATTTTATTAATACACAATGTAAATGCCCAAATGAGCAACAAGCTTTTAGAGCATACAATAGCAAAGAAAGTTTCATTAATTGAAGGTGAAAATGGAAGGTGGAAAGCTATTTATAATGACACACCTCTTATTATACTTACAGACTCAATAAACGATCGTATGCGTATAATGAGCCCCATCGTAGAAGAGAATAATCTTGATAAGGAATTACTTAAAGATTGTCTTACCGCAAATTATCACGCCGCGCTAGATGTAAAATATGCCTTGTCTAATGGTATTTTGTGGTCTGTATACATCCACCCTTTAAGCCCTCTTACAAAAAAGGAAGTTATAAGTGCCATTGAGCAGGTACATATGGCGGCAATTACTTTTGGAACTACTTTTTCGAGTACACCACTACTTTTTGGTGGCCATAAAAAGCCTATTAAAATAAAACAAAAGGATAGCTCAAGCTTTATGAGAACTTAGATTTACTCATCTGGAGTAAAACTATATTCTGGCACCTTACCTACAGCTCCCTTAAAGAACTCGTGTATAAGTGCAAGATCTTCATCTATATTACCTGACGGATATAAAGGCTTAGATATACGTTGCTCCTTTTTACCAAAATCAAAAGCAACCATTATAATAGGCACCTCTGCTGCAAGAGCAATATAATAAAAACCCGTTTTGAGTTTATCAACTTTTTTACGTGTTCCTTCTGGGGCAATCGTGAGTCTAAACTCTTCTTTATCCTTAAAAACTTTTGCAATGTTTTGTACTTTATCTTGACCTGGAGTACGATCTATTGGAGCGCCACCCATTGCTTTAAAAATAGGGCCCATAGGCCATTTAAATAGCTCTTTTTTACCGATGAAGCCAATCTTTACATCAAGCATTGTACGAAGTAAAATACCCATATAAAAATCGTGCCAGCTGGTGTGGGGTACGGCGATTACTACAGCCTTCTTTACTGTGTCTTGAGAAAAGTCACCTCTTACCTTCCAGCCTAAAATATTTTTGTATATAAACTTTGCAAGTCCCATATGTGCTACTTATTCAAATAAATTTTAATTGCTTTTTCTAGATCTTCTGGGGTATCAATACCTATTGCAAGTCTTGATGAACGCACCATTTTAATTTTTTTACCATACTCTAAGAATCGTATGCACTCAATTTTCTCTGCCTTTTCAAGAGGTGTCATATGCATAGATGCAAAGTCTAGAATAGCCTGCTTTCTAAATGCGTATATACCCTTATGTTTATAAGTTACTATTGCTGTTTCCTTATCACGTACATAAGGAAGTGGTGACCTAGAGAAGTATAATGCAAAGTCATTATTATCTACAATAACTTTTACATTATTTGGGTTTACAATTTCTTGCTCCTCTCTCATAGGCATCATCACACTTGCTAGGTCAATTTGTGAGGCATCGTCTCCATAAAAAACATCGAGCACCGGAGCAAGATCTTCACGTGTTGTAAAAGGCTCATCTCCTTGTACGTTTACAACAACATCTACATCTAGAGAAGCCACTGCCTCTGCAATTCTATCACTACCGCACTCGTGCTCTTTAACACTCATTATGGCCTTACCGCCCTCGGCTTCTATTGCCTTATAAATAACATCGCTATCTGTAACTACATATACTTCGTCAAACAACTTTGTGGCTACAACACTCTCATAGGTGCGCACAATAACAGGCTTACCTGCAAGATCTTTCATCATCTTACCAGGAAATCTAGACGCCGCGTATCGTGCGGGTATCATTGCTATAATCTTAAGATTTTCTTTCAATATTTGGACGTTTTTTATGTCTTAGATTGGTTTTAATTACGCTTTCGCGAAAGCATAAAACTCCTTAAAACAAGCTGCAAAGTTACTTAAAAAGAAATGTAAAACTTAAGCTCTTCTTAGCCTAGAAATTATCTTCCAAGCGAGACCTATGAGAATTAACACGAGAATCAATGCAAGAATGGGAGAAAAAATACTTGCGACAGAAACCGTAGTCGCAGCCACAGTTTCTGTACCTGCTACCAGTGGGTTTGCAATACCTCCCGTGGTTGCAGTGCTTCCTAATCTTGTTGCGCTTGTGGTGCCAGAAACTGCCGCTGCAGCACCGCCTCCAGCTATAATTGCCAGTGCCCAAGTTATTGTGGGATCCATATCTCCCATAGTTGCTACCATAAGTAATGTACCCGCGATTGCAGCTAGTGGTACTGATATAGTGTCTAGCAAGTTATCAACCCAAGGAATAAAATAGGCTCCTACTTCAAATAATGTAGCAACACCAAGTAAAACTAGCGCCGGAACGCTACCTACCCACTGCCAAGTATCGTTTACTGGAAACCAACCAAAGTGGGCAGATAAACTTAAAACTAACAAAGGAACAAATACTCTAAAACCAGCGGCGGCGGCAAGTGAAAATCCTAATATGATACTTACTATTAATTCAAAACTCATAATTGTAAACTTACTTATTTATATACAGTCCTTACTAATCAAAAAACTAGCCATAAATATATAATTACCTACTACCTAGCCCCGATTGTAGTGAAAATCCCGCAAGAGCTGGCGTAGCCGCGATGAGGAATTGTAGCGTAAAGCGGGAAATAGCTCCAAAAAACTATCATACTAAGCTTCTTCTACAAACATATCATCTTTAAAACCTATTAAGTACAACTTACTTTTTGATCTAGTTATCGCTGTATACAACCATCTTAAATAATCTTTATTCATCCCGTCCGGAAGGTAGGGCTGCTCTATAAAAACATTTTCCCACTGGCCTCCTTGTGATTTATGACAGGTAATAGCGTAAGAAAACTTTACTTGTAGGGCATTAAAATATTTGTTGTTTTTTATTTTTTGGAATCGCTTGTAATTAGACTTCTCGTCTACATAGTCTTTTTGAACTTCTTTATAGAGCCGATCTCCATCTTCATAAGGTAGTGCTGGTGTCTCTAGTGTGAGCACATCTAGCATAACTACAGTCTCAAATGGTTGCATTTGTGGGTAATCTACCATTTGTACTTTTACCTCTGCAAAGCGAAAGCCGTAGAGTTCCTTAATAGCTAGTATTTCTAATACTTTTACAATATCACCGTTTGCAATAAATCCAGCATCACTTTTTGCATCTAGCCAGAAGTAATTATTCTTTACCACCATTAAGTGGTCTCCTGCAGATATTTCTTCTTCTTGAAAGAGAATACGATTTCTTATTTGCTGGTTATATAGGTTTGCTCTCTTGTTTGATCTTACAATAATGGCTGTCTCCTCCGTACCCACGCTACTGTAACAATCATTAATAGCATCCATAATCTCGTGTCCATCTATGAGACGTACTATATCCTTAAAACCACTCAACTCAAATTTAAAATCTTCATAAAAACCTTCAGAAAGTTGTTCTCTTAGAGCGGTTGCATTCATAAGTATACCACTATCTTCACCTTGTCGCATTACCTCGTCTAGCAGTATAGTCTCTACGGTTTTATTAAACTGCAATGACAACATATCAATATCTAGAGCTGGGGACATCTCAAGCTTTACTGGGGGTAACTGCGCCTCGTCACCTACTAATATAAGTTTACATTTGTAACCACTATACACATACTGCATCATATCATCTAGTAGAGATCCATTGTCAAAAAACTTGGAGCTAGTTGCCTTATCAGATATCATAGATGCCTCGTCTACTATAAATAGACAGTTTCTATGTTTATTAGGCTGTAGCGTAAAAGAGACGCCTCCGCCACGTTCTTTCTTAGGAAAATAAATTTTGCGATGGATAGTATAAGCCTGTTTTTTACTATAGTTACTAGCAACCTTTGCGGCACGACCCGTAGGTGCCATAAGTACTGATGACATTTTTGCGTGCCATAGATTTTTTACAACCGTACCTATTACTGTAGTTTTACCGGTACCTGCAAACCCTTTAAGTAAGAATACTTTATCTTTAGAATCATCAAATAAAAAGTTAGATAACTGCTCAAGTAGCCTATCCTGTTTTATGGTAGGTTGATGTTCAAAATCTTTAACTAATAGCTTATAAAATGCTCGTGCGTCTTTAATCATAGAAGGCTTAGAATACAACGAAATTAAGCAAACGAAAAATGAGATAATAAATTTTTGTAAGTAAAAAAAAATTGTAGATTTGTTGTTCACCATAACTAATTTAAACATCATTACATGAAACTAGTATTACAGCTTGTACTTTGGGTAGTAATTGCCGCATTAGGTTACCTTCTTTTTAACGCAATTTGGGGAGAAGTAAAATTTAATGAAGTTAAGGAAGCGCGTTATAGTGCTGCGATAAAAAATATGCGTGATCTAAGACAGGCGCAACTAGCTCATAAAACAGTTACGGGTACTTACCAAAAAGATTTTGATAAATTAGTGCGTTTTATTGATACTGCAGAGTTTACTATTACTCAACGTAGAGATACTACAGTACTAGACGAAGAAAAAACAAAGCGTTTCCGTGTTGACACTTTTAAAGAAATAGTTGTTATAGATACACTAGGTACTCGCCCAGTTAAGGATTCTCTTTTTAAAGGGTCTGATCGTTACAAAACAATGATTAACGTACCTGTAGAAGGTGTAAATGCAAAATACACTATGGACGCTGGTCAGATAGAAAAGAGTAACACAATGTATCCTGTGTTTCTTATCTCTGTAAAGAAAGATGTATTACTCGCAGACCAACCTAAAGATTATGTTGCTAAAGAAAAGCAAATTGTATCTGTAGATGGTGTTAATGGAGATGCTCTTACTGTAGGATCTATGGAAACTATCAACACAAATGGTAACTGGCCTAAGAGCTATGGGGCTAATGACTAGTCAAGACAATACAAACTCATTATACAGTCTGTCCATCCAAATACATTTGGATGGACTTTCTTTTTTTACTCAAAACAGCCATAGCAAAGAAGTAATAGCCACACAGACTATAAAATTTACAAGTAATGTAAATCCTACTTCATTAAGTAATGAGGTAGAAAAGGCTTTTAAAAATAATGAGATACTCTCCCAAAATTTTGCAAAGGTAATTGTAGTCTATTCTAACGAGCTATTTACAATGGTTCCAAAGGCACTCTTTGATGCCGAAAAAAGTGCAGATTATTTAAAGTTCAATACAAAAATTCTCAGTACAGATCACATCTCGCACGATGTGATAGACTTTTATGACCTTGTAAACGTATATGTGCCATACACCAGTGTAAATAATTTTCTTTTTGACACCTTTGGTTCTTTTGATTATTACCATAGTACAACAGTTTTTACAAAATTTCTATTAAATAAGTTTGTAAATAGCACAGAACCAAAAATCTTGATAAACTTTCAAGAATCATACTTCGAAATGGGTGTTGTAGCAAACAAGAAACTGCTTTTTGTGAACCGTTTTGAAATAAGGACTAAGGAAGACTTCATTTACTATATGCTCTTTACAATGGAGCAATTAGAATTGAGTCCAGAAACTACAGAAGTAGTTCTTACAGGTTCTATTACAAAGGATGACCCTTATTATGAGCTAGCACACACTTATGTAAGACACCTTAGCGTTCTAGAAGCAGTACATACACAAATATCAAAAGACCAAGCTATACTTGGCAGTTTATTATGACACGTATCATATCTGGAAAATACAAAGGCCGAAGAATCGCGGCACCAAAGAAGCTACCCGTACGCCCTACTACAGATATGGCAAAGGAAGCCCTCTTTAACATTATAAGAAGTAACTATCACATAAGTCAGCTTAGGGTATTAGACCTTTTTGCTGGCACAGGTAATATAAGTTATGAGTTTGCCTCTCGCGGTGCAGACCAAATCACCGCGGTAGATGGTCACTATGGCTGTGTGCAGTTTATTAATAAAACCTCAGAGGCGTTTGACTTTTCTATAAACGCTATAAAAAGCGATGTATTTAAATATCTAGAACGTGCTACAGGAACCTATGACATCATATTTGCAGATCCTCCGTACGATGTAGATATAAAAGAATTTGAAGCCATTGCTACTTTGGTTTTTAAAAATAAACTTTTAGACCAAGACGGCGTACTCATTATAGAGCACGGCAAGTATACAAAGCTTGATAGCTTTATAAACTACGTACAAACTCGTCATTATGGTGGTAATGCCTTTAGCTTTTTTGAACTACCAGAAAGTGATGAAGAAGAGTAAGAACGCTTTCGCGAAAGCGTAACAACATACCGTAAAATTAATAAATCCCGCTGGCTGCGGGATTTATTGTTATATAGATTTATTTGCAATCATAAAATAAGCAGGCCTATAAGCCGGATTCTGTTCAATCTAGATGTTTCTAGAAATTCCTTATTATTTATCTGGGATTATTATTACTAATAATCTCTATCTGTCTACCCTCCCACAACGCACGGATCGCACTTAACTGTGAGTATACTTGACATTGCACCGCATAGAGTTTACCTGGGTTCGCTACAGCATTACCTGTACATTCTTTCTGTTGCACTTGTCCTCCACTAAAAATAAATTTAGCGTGACGGCCGTTAGCCGCTATGCTATCCTATGGTGTCCGGACTTTCCTATCCATTGCTGGATCAATAAGGCGGCCTGCTAGCGCAAAGGTAACCTAAGTATGACAAGGGAGCAATAGTACTCCCTTATCATTACAAGTTTAAGCCGAATTTCTACTCGCGTTTATGTTTCCAAAGAGTGACCTTGTAACCATACGCTCGTATACTTTTGTCTTATCTGTTTGCTCTCCAGAACGTTGCATCTCTTGTATGGCTCTAAGCGCATACTGCTGTATAGTTAATAATGGCAGTACAATATTTTCTCTTTCTTGTATAGACGCTTTACCTGCTTTCTCGTTTTCCATTAACTCCGTAAGTCCCGCCACTTCCAGCATTAATCGCTTGCTGCGCTTATACTCTTCAAAAAGCAACTTCCAGAACTCACCAAACTCTTGATCTTCTTGCATATATGATGTAAGTCCAAAAAATGATTTTGTAAGACTCATCATACTATTCTCAAGTAAGGTTCTAAAGAATGAACTATTTTTATATAGCTGCTTTACATCCTCTAGTTTACCAGCATCCTCAAAAGAGGCAAGTGCTGTTCCTACTCCATAAAAACCTGGTACATTTTGCTTGAGCTGACTCCAGCTACCTACAAAAGGTATTGCTCTAAGATCTCCAAAGTCTAAGGTACTTTTTTGAGAGCGTTTACTAGGACGACTACCTATATTAGTTTTTGCATAATACTTAAGTGTAGACATACGCTCTAGATATGGTAAGAACTTATCGTGCCCTTTAAAAGCGGTATAAGCCTCATAACTCTTTTGTGCGAGCGCTTCTAGCGTTTCTCTATCTGATGGTGAGATATCATTGTGTGCTCCCTTAAAGACCTCATTATTAACACCACTACTAAGTAGTTGCTCAAGGTTGTACTGGCAGGAGTCTACTGTACCAAAATTAGAACTTATAGTTTGCCCTTGTACCGTAATTTGTATCTCCTGCGCCTCAATATTAGGTCCTAATGATGCATAAAACTGGTGTGTTTTACCACCTCCACGTGCTGGTGGTCCTCCTCTACCGTCAAAAAAGATTACCGTCACACCATACTTTCTAGACATAGCCGTCATTGCCTCCTTTGCCTTAAAGATACTCCAGTTTGCCATAAGGTAACCACCATCTTTTGTACCGTCAGAGAAGCCTAGCATTATGGTCTGTCGCATTCCGCGACTTTTTAAGTGTTTACTATATGTGGGGTTTGTATACAGTGCTTCCATCACAGCAGGCGCAGCAATAAGATCTGGTACGGTCTCAAATAGTGGTGCTACATCTGCTGTAGGCGATTCCCAGTCACATAGTCTTAAAAATGTAAAGGCTTGCATCACGTGCAGTGCGCTTTGTGAGTTACTTATTATGTATCTGTTTGAACCGCGCTCACCGTTTTCATCTTGAATGGTTTTCATCGCATAGATAGAACCAAGAGTCTTAGTCACTACTTCCTCTTCAAAACTTTCTGGATCTAGAGCTCCGTGCACATTGTTTAAGAAGTCTATTTGCTCGCTTTCGCTTAAAGCGAGATAACCCTCTGGAAAAATCTTTTTACCATCTATAGTCGCATTGTCTACAATCTGCTCAAATACTATCTTATGTATACTACTATCTTGACGTATATCGAGTGATGCAAAGTGAAGCCCAAAGAGCTCTACTTTATGGATAAGACTGTCTATTTTGTCTAAATATAAACTCTGGTGCTCGTCTCTTACAATATCTCGAATATCTTTAAGTGTTTTGAGAATAGAATCTTGTGAGATTGCTGGTTTTTCTTCAGAAAAAATAGCTGTGTATAATTCACTTTCTAAAGTTGCAAGTGGTGCCTCTGTACCTCTAAAGGTAATTCTCCTGCGCAGTTGTCTAAGCTCTCTGTAATAATTTCTAAGTACAGAGCTACGCAACTTTCTAGCAACCTTAAGTGTAATGGCTGTAGTAACAAATGGATTACCATCACGATCACCACCTGGCCAAAAACCAAGAGCTACCAGTGTGTTACTAAAATTTTCATCTTGTATTAAGTGCTTATGAAGGTAGTCATATATCGCACCAGCACTGTGGTAAAATACGTTTTCTAAATACCAAATAAGACTCACCGCCTCATCATAAGGAGTAGGTTTTTCTTTCTTAAAGAATGGCGTTTTACCTAGCTGTGCGAGTAGAGTCTTTATATCTTCTAGACGGTTTTCTCGTATTGCCGTGCTTAAATCATTTATAATACCTAGTACAACCCCAGGATAAAACTGTGTAGGGTGTGCTGTAAGAACGGGGCGTATGGTAAACTTATTGAGATACGAGATAAGCTCTTCCTTTTTACCTGTAGCCTCTGCTTCTTCTTTTATATTGCGTAGGGTACCACGACCATCCATATTATTTACAATACGATATGAGGCATCTTCTATCGCATCAAAAAGAACCACTTGTCGCTCGATATATTGTATGAATTTAAACAATATGTCTTCGCGCTCCTTTTCTGTAGCATCACGCATATAACGCTCAAAGAAATACTCAATGATCTCTGTTGGGTTTTTATTTTCTTTATATCCTTCTTTACATATAGAATGAAACAAAGGCAAAAGTACTCCCGTATTTGAAATACCATCAAAGGGAAGGGTCATAAATATCCCATTATAGACTTCATATTTTGACTTTACATTTGCATTAAATCGCTCTATTTTCGGCTCTCTTGACATCTGTTAATATTTTTACTAAAAATACGTAAACCACAAGTATCGCACGCTTAGCAAAGTCAGTTTTGGCGATATGATAAAAAAGAAGGGGCTTTATTTTATTATGTATTATTTGAGATATGTTTTGAGCAATTTCATTTCATTTTATCTAATCATTATTTTATTTAGGTATATAGACGCTTTCGCGAAAGCGTAACACAAATCCCTATAAGCATCTTAATTACTTTAAAAATGTAATAGAAATTGATTTTGGATTAAATAAAAAAAGGCCAGCAGTAGCTGACCTTTATGGGTGATTTATGTGCTATAGAGCTTATTCAAAATCTGCATTTGTGATGCCTTCATTTACCTTAACCTCTGTCACATTAAAATCTATAGATTGTGGGCCAAATGACTGACTTAATACAAAAGGAAATTTGATTCCTCCCACATCTTGATATTTACTAAGGGTAATAGACGTTTTTACAGTCTGACCTTGCATTTCTTGTATAGTTACCTCCTGAAGTTTAAGCCCTGTTTTTGTACTGTAGTAATTCATTTTACCATCACCTACTTTAACGACATAAGCATCTTCTCCATTTACTTTTTCTATACCTTCTAAGCTCGCTCCACCGTTTAACCAGTTTACTTCTGGGAACGGAGATGATTCAGATTTTACCTTCTCAACATCTTCTCCTTCTAGATCTTTGCGTTGCCCTTGTACAACTACATATCCTTTATCTCCATCAAGTACTTGTTTTGAAACTGAGTTTCCTCCCATCATAATGTTTTGTACAAATTGCTCTTTTGTAGTTTTTTTAAGTTCTAGATCAAGTGTCATACCTTGCATAACTCCCTGTGCTTTGATATAAACCGAGTTTACCGCAGCAAGCTTATCTTTACCACCTATAGCAGCAATGTAAGATTCTAGCACTTTATTTACCGTAAGATCTGCTGGTAGTTCCTTTTTGAATTCTGGTTTTTCTATTCCTTCACCGTATACGTCAAAGTACTTTACAGGAATGGTCTTACCGTCTATAACAACCTTACTGAGATTATCTATTACCTCACTACCCTTACCAGTCACAACGATTCTTGCGTTATCTCCTTTAAAAAGTTTACTAGCTGCATTTTGTACATCTTGTTGTGTCACCTTATCTATGTTAGAAAGGTAGTTTTTGTAAAAATCCTTAGGGAGACCCTTACTCTCAATATTATATGCATAGTTTGCAATAGTTTGTGGTCGCTCTAAGGCGAGTACGAAACTACCAGTATACTTAGCCTTTGCATTTGCAAGCTCTTCTGGTGAAACTGGCTCAGACCCTATACGGTTAATCTCTTTTACTATCTCTACCACAGAGCTATCTGTAACTGCATTACGCACGCTTGCTGTAGCACTAAAACGAGTTACTGTCTTCTCATTAGAACCTATTCTAGAATAAGAACCATACGTATAACCTTTATCTTCACGTAGGTTATTAAAAAGACGGGCTTCTCCTCCACCTCCTAAGATGTTATTTGCAATAAGAGCAGGAAAATAATCTTGGTCTGTCATTTTGAGTTCAACAGTGTTTTGAACTGCAATTTCTGACTGAACAGCATTGTCCATATTTACAAAGTTAATCTCTGTACTGGCCACATTTTGCTTTTCTGAAAATGGTGTTTCTGGTATAGTTCCTTTTTTCCACTTCTTGAAGTTGTCTTTTACTACCTTCTTTACAGTATCAAAATTTACATCACCTATAATGATTAAGTATCCATTATTAGGTCTAAAGTAGTCTGAATGAAACTTCTCAACATCTGCAAGGGTTACATTATTTACAGTCTCTTCTGTGGTGAACTCACCATAAGGGTGGTCTGCACCATAAGCTAGTACGCTTTGCACACGTCCAGCAATAGCTGTCACACTTTTCTCGTTTGACTTTAATCCTTCTATAAGGCGTTCCTTTTCTTTATCAAACTCTACTTGTGTAAAATTTGGATTTATTCCGGCATCTGCCGTAAGTTCAACTAGACGCGCAAAATATTTAGAGAGACCGCTTGCAAAAGCACTTTGAGAACCAAAGCTTATGTTTGCTCCCAGGTAGTCTACCTCTTCTTCAAAAACATCTTTTGCAATACTCTTAGACCCTTTACCTAACATAGATGATGTAAGGGCAGCAACACCTGCTTTATCTCCTTCTACAATGAGAGGATTATCTATAGTAAGTTGTATAGATACTCTAGGTAGCTTTTTATTTTCTACTACTAAAACTTTTAGGCCATTTTTGAGCTCAAAAGATGCTGGGTCTTTAAGATTAATCTCAGGAGCTGGACCCGGCTCAGGTTGTTTACTTCTGTCCACTTGTGCATAACTAGCTGTTGCTAGCAATAACATTGCACCTATTATTATATTCTTCTTCATTATTTTTCTTTTTGAGATTCTGGTAAGTACTCTAATATGACACGCTCATTTGCTTTAAGATATTTAATAGCAGCTGCCTTAATATCTTCTCTAGTTATTGACCTATAAATATCAATCTCAGTATTAATAAGATTAGTATCATCATATAACATATAGTTGCGCGCCAGTGAGTTTGCAATACCCTCTACACTGCTATTAGAGTTTACAAAGCGATTTTCAAATTTATTCTGAAGCTTCTGGTAATCTCTTTCTGAAATTAATGTAGTTTGAAGCTTTACAATCTCCTCATCCATTTCTGTAATTAAATCATCTAGAGAGTTATCACCTAATGGTAAAGCACCTATTAAATATGATCCATAATCTTCTTGAGCACCACTAAAAGCAAAAACCTGTAACGCCTTTTTCTTAGTGTCTACTAATTTTTTGTAAAGTCTAGAACTCTTACCATCACTCAAAACAGATGAAACCATATCGAGCACATAAGCATCCTTCTCTGTTTGAGCAGGTGTTCTATAAGCTAGGAAAATAGCTGGTATCTGTATATTAGGATCATAAAATGTCTCTCTTACAGGTACGACTGGATCTTCTTTAAATGTATTACGTACAATGTCTTTACCTCTAGGTATAGGTGCAAAATACGTGTCAATCATTTTTTTAGTCTCTGCAACATCAATATCTCCAGCTACTACGAGCACGGCATTATTAGGCACATAATAGGTATCACTAAATTTTTGAAAATCTTCTAGTGTTGCACTAGCGAGATGGTCAAGTGAGCCTATGGTAGTCCAACGGTATGGGTGCTTCTTAAAAAGCATTTTCCCTATTACTTCTTGAAAACGACCATAAGGCTGGTTATCTACTCTAAGACGCTTTTCTTCTTGAACTACTTCTTTTTGAGTATCGACCCCTATTTGGTTTATGATAGGGTGAAGTAAACGCTCAGACTCCATCCAGAGACCAAGCTCTAAGTTATTAGAAGGAAAGACTTCATAATAATAAGTACGGTCTTGGGTTGTATTTGCATTGTTTTTACCTCCGTTAGAAGTAACTATTTTAAACCACTCACCACGCTCAATGTTTTCTGTTCCTTCAAAAAGAAGGTGCTCAAAAAAGTGAGCAAATCCTGTTTTACTTGGATCTTCATCTTTTGCTCCCACGTGATACATAACAGAGGTTGTCACCACAGGTGCACTGTTATCTTGATGTAAAATAACGTGCATACCGTTATCAAGATCATACTCTTCAAAGCTAACTTCTTGTGCTGTAAGGACTACGCCGCTCAACATAAAAGCTGCCAAAGCATACATTTTCTTTTTCATATTAAAAATTAAAATTAGTGTTAGTACGTAAGTCGCAATGGTTGTAAATTGTTACAACTTACTAGAGTAAATTTAAGAACTCATTGTACTCAAGGCAAGCCTAGGCTGTAGTTATCATCTCACTGGGAACTGGTTTTTAGATCTTTATGATTTCTGTTTAACTTTAATATAATTTAGTACACTCATAATTTAAGTTATCAGTATTTTTAATTTTTATAAATTCATTTATGCATCGCACCTTACTAGCAGTCATTATACTATTGTTTACCAGCGGGTTTATAACTGCCCAAGATCTTGCAGTACTAAAATATAAAGGAGGTGGTGACTGGTACAGTAATCCCACTGCCCTACCTAATCTCATACGTTTTTGTAATAAAAATATAAACACAAAGATGAATGACAAACCAGAATCTGTAGATGCTGGTAGTATCGACGTGTTTCAATACCCACTGCTCCATATGACGGGGCACGGTAATGTACTTTTTACAGACGATGATGTAGAGAACCTTAGGGATTACCTCACTAGTGGCGGCTTCTTACACATAGATGATAATTATGGAATGGCTGAGTATCTACCCAAGGAGCTTAAAAAGATATTTCCAGATCAAGAACTTACTGAGCTTGCTGCTAGCCATCCTATATTTTCTAGTGCTTATAAATTCCCGCAGGGATTGCCTAAAATACACGAACACGATGGTAAGCGCCCACAGGCTTTAGGGCTCTTTTATGAAGATAGACTCGTCGTATTATTTACAACAGAGTCAGACATAGGTGATGGCTGGGAAGATCCAGAAGTACACGGCGACCCAGAGAGCGTGAGACAGAAAGCGCTACAAATGGGTGCAAACATTGTTAAGTATGCTTTTGAAAATTAACAACCAATAAATCAGTAAAATTGAGATTATATTACTACTGCAGTTCTTGTAAAAAAGAAAATAGTTTTAAGACTAAAGCTACAAACCGCTTTGAGCTTCAAGAAGAAAGAGGAAACCACATAAACGAACGCTGTAACTCGTGTGGGTCTCAAGTTAAAAGAAGAGTAAATCGAGTGCACGCCAAACCAAACCTAGGTATTGTTCTAGCAGGTCTCGCTCTTGGGGTTATTACTACAGTATTTTTATGGAACCTAGGCTGGATAGCTACCCTTACATTTACAATACCAATACTCGCATTTTCATATGCAAATAATATGGCTAGCAACTTCAACAAAGTTATGGTTGACGATAAATAAACCATTATTAATAATTTTTACCCTTGCAATTAACTCATACACATCACACCCCAGCTTCTCATAACAAAGAGATTATCATTGTATGTGATCACGTTTCTGGTCC
>JAHDEV010000037.1:0-4314 GCA_020628615.1 Dokdonia sp. | reverse complement strand
CCCCAGCTTCTCATAACAAAGAGATTATCATTGTATGTGATCACGTTTCTGGTCCGGCAAATGCGGGTAGCATTTTTAGGCTGGCAGATGCTTTTGGTGTACAAGAGATCATTTTTTGCGGCAACGCTCCCGATGTTACTAGTAGTAGACTACGTAAGACGGCTCGCAATACAGAACGCACAGTCCGCTTTCGCGAAAGCGAGAATATAACTACTACACTTATTAATCTTAGAGAGGAAGGGTTTAGCACTATCGCACTAGAGATAGATTCTACAAGTATTCCCATTGCCGAAGTTCATATTGCTAATATGTCAAAAATTTCGCTTGTGATAGGAGCCGAAAGTACTGGCATTACTCCAGAAGCTTTAGAACAATGCGCTGTGATTGCACATATACCTATGCACGGTATTAATAGTAGTATGAATGTAGCACAAGCCGCGGGTATTGCACTTTACGAGCTCACACGATAATAAAACCAGTATCTTTGAAACTTATATGAAGCCACTTAAAGCAAAAGAAATAAGTTATGGAATCTTACGCGCCGTAGGTGTGATAGTGGGTATTTTAATCTTACTCTGGCTTCTTTATACCATACAAAGTGTACTTGTTTATCTTGCCGTTGCAGCTGTACTATCACTAGTGGGTAGGCCTGTTGTAAAGTTTTTAAGGTACACACTTAAATTTAGTCCTACCTGGGCAGCAATAGTCACCATTTTTGTCTTATTACTTGTGATATTAGGCATATTTATGCTCTTTATTCCTGTTGTGATAGATCAAAGTCAGCATCTAGGTCAGATAGATTTTGAAGAGGTAAAAGTTAATATAAATAGGCTATTTGGTGAGATTGCAACATATTTTGGCCTCGATAAGATGACTATCATACAAGGAGTTCAAGAGGCAGAACTGGTTAAAAACTTTGATTTTAGTATCATTCCTGCATTTTTGAACGGCATAATTGGTAATCTAGGTGCCGCAGGTATTGGTACATTTGCCATTATATTTATTACTTTCTTTTTTTTAAAGGATAATAGATTGCTGGTTAATAGTTTACTCGCTTTCGCGAAAAAGGGCAACGAGGGCAAGTTCTTACGCGTGTTTGAAAAGATAAAATACCTACTCTCTCGTTACTTTATAGGGCTCATAATCCAGGTATTTACAATGTTTGTCTTATACGCTATAATACTCTTATCATTTGGTATAGAAAACGCGCTTGCCATAGCGCTCTTTTGTGCTGTACTAAACCTGGTTCCCTATTTGGGTCCGCTTGTAGGCGGTGTGGTTATGTTACTACTTGTAACCTCTAGTAATATTGAGATGGATTTTAGAACCATTATTTTACCTAAATTACTCTGGATCTCCTTATGCTATGGTGCTGCACAAATGGTAGATAATTTTGTAATACAACCTTTTGTTTTTGGTAACAGTGTCAAGTCACACCCGCTAGAGATATTCTTAGCTATTATTATTGCTGGATTGTTATTTGGGGTCTTTGGAATGATACTTGCCGTTCCTGTTTATACTGCACTTAAAGTGATCTCAAAAGAATTTTTGAGCGAGTATAAGATTGTACAAAAACTTACACAAGACTTATAATGAACACCGCACTTTTACAGCCCGAAGTGCGTGCTTATTTACAAGAGCACAAGCATATACCACTCCACGCTTTTATCTTAAAAGGAAGCCCTTTTAAAGATATTACAGTACAAGAGCTTGCACAACAACTTGAGGGTAAACGTAATGCAAAAGGAAAATTACCAAACTGGCATAATACCGCTGATATCTTATTCCCGCCTAAACTCAATATGGAGCAAACCTCCTCTGAGGCAACGGCAAGTTACAAAGCCAGTATTATGCAAGGTACTACCCTAGCAGATGGTACAGGCGGTTTTGGCATAGATGCTTATCACTTTGCACAGACTAACAAGCAGGTAACGCACATAGAGATGGACACCAGTTTATCAAAACTTGCACAGTCTAATGCAGAAGTTTTCAAGCAAGGAAACATAGAGTTTATAGTAGGTGATTCAATGCAATATTTTGAAAACTGCGATACTCGTTTTGATACCATTTTTTTAGACCCAGGGAGACGTACAGATGTTAAGGGCAAAGTTTTTATGCTTAAAGATTGTCTACCTAATGTACCGCTTTACAAAAACCTGTTATTGTCAAAGTGTAACACCCTCTGGATAAAAACATCTCCCATACTAGACATAGCAGCCGGTATAGAAGAATTGCGCAGCGTCACCGAAATACACATTGTAGCTGTAAAAAATGAGGTAAAAGAATTGTTATGGAAAGTTACCTCACAGCGCTGTAAAGACATAAAGTTTACTATTGTAAACTTACAATCATCAGACCCTGTGGTGAGTTTCTCTCATAGTGACGCTCTTAATGCACAAGCGGTTATAGATAGTCCTCAAAAGTATCTTTATGAGCCTAATAGTGCGCTTATGAAGAGTGGCGCTTTTAACTGGGTGAGTACATATTTTAATATTTCAAAACTACACGAGCACTCACACTTATATACCTCGCAAGAGCTCATCTCATTTGCAGGCCGTCGTTTTGTGATAGAGCAGATTCTTCCTTACTCAAAAAGAATTGCAAAGGAATTAGAAATCACAAAGGCAAATATCACCACTCGCAACTTCCCTATGCAAGTAGATGCGATACGTAAAAAGTTAAAGATAAAAGATGGTGGAGACGTATACCTATTTTTTACCACGCTAGATGATGGTAAGAAAGTAGTTATCTCGACTAAAAAAGTGGCACAATAGCCCTACTTCTTTTTAGGAGGCATAGGTCCTCGCTTGTGTATTACTAGACCATTTAAAAAATTACGTAAAAACTGGTCACCACACTCCATAAATTTAGGATGATCTGGCTTACGGAAAATAGCTCCTAGCTCACTCTTAGAAACTTGAAAATCTACAAGCTTACATATCTCTATGATTTCATCATCTCTCAACTGCAGCGCAACTCGTAATTTTTTAAAGATATCGTTGTTTGTAAGTGCCATTTGTATCGGTTTTGAGCGCAAGTTACGGGTTAACAAACAAAATATCCCTACTTATTATTTACAAAAACATCACAACACACCCTCATAAGACTATGTCATAAAATTGTCACATACTATAAACAATGGGATGAGAGGTGATTACGCTTTCGCGAAAGCGTAAAAAAAGTATTTTAAAACAATAACATACAATTGTGAGTTTCTGTATTAAATAGCAGTAAGTTTGCAACTTAACATATTTAAATTATTATAATGCACAAAGGAACAGTAAAATTCTTCAACGACACTAAAGGTTTTGGATTTATCAATGAAGAAGAAGCAAACCAAGAGCACTTCGTACACGTAACAGGACTTATCGATGAGGTAAGAGAAGGTGATGCTGTTGAGTTTGAATTAAAAGAAGGTAAGAAAGGATTAAATGCAGTAAACGTCAAAGTAATTGACTAAGCACATATAACTTTTTAGTTCACTTTTTTGAACTTGCAATGCCAGTCTCACGACTGGCATTTTTTTGTTCTATAAATAGTACTTTTGTTCCTAATGGAAGAGAAAAAACAAACCCGCATCAATAAATACCTCAGCGAGGCTGGCTATTGCTCACGCCGTGCTGCAGATAAGCTTATAGACCAAGGTCGCGTTACCATAAACGGTAAGGTACCAGAAATGGGTACAAAAATTACAGAAGGTGATGAAGTGCGCGTAAATGGTGAACTTATTACAAGCTCTACAGAAAAGCCTGTATATATCGCTCTTAATAAGCCTGTAGGTATCGTTTGTACTACAGATACTCGGGTTGAAAAGGATAATATCATTGATTTTATAAACTACCCTTCTCGTATCTTCCCTATAGGTAGACTTGATAAACCTTCTGAAGGTCTCATTTTTCTAACTAATGATGGTGATATTGTAAATAAGATACTACGAGCTCGTAATAACCACGAGAAGGAATATGAAGTGTGGGTTGATAAGCCCATCACGCCCTCGTTTATACAGCAAATGAGTAACGGTGTACCTATACTAGATACCGTGACGCGTAAATGTCACGTGGAGCAACTGAGTAGATTTTCTTTTAAAATCATACTCACCCAAGGCCTTAACAGGCAAATACGTAGAATGTGTGAGGCGCTAGATTATGAGGTTACTCGCTTAAAGCGAAATAGGATTATGAATATTGAGCTAGATGTACCTGTGGGTAAATGGCGATATATTACAGATAGTGAGATGAAGGAGATACATAGACTTGTACAAGACTCTGCAAAAACGCATAAAGACACTCCAGATGAACCAAAACACCCTAACCT
>JAHDEV010000036.1 GCA_020628615.1 Dokdonia sp. | reverse complement strand
ACGTTGAGTTTAGAAAAAAACGTGAACTAGGTGATGTTATAAGTGACACCTTTAAGTTCTTAAGGACTAATGCAAAACCACTTTTTAAAGTACTTGTACGCACTTGTATCATCCCATTTATTCTACTCATCGTTGCAATAGGTTTTTATACAAACGAGTCTTCTGGGGCAAACTTAATTGCGGCACTAAGTACTGAGAGCGATATAATAGGCTTTGTACTAGCCGGTTGTGGCCTTGCAATAGCTGGCATTATATACAACTCGATGTTATATGGCAGTACTTCTGAATATATAAAAGCATATGTCGCAAGTGGTGAGGCACCTGAGACAGATGCAATCGTAGAGACTATAAAAAAGAAAACCGGAAACTTTCTTGCTCTAGGCTTTGTAAATCTCCTTATCGTATTTGGAGTTGCACTTATTCCCGCTGCGCTGGGAGGTTTTTTAATTGCCTCTGGATCTAATGCAATGGGCGTTATCTTATTATTACTCTTGTTTTTCCCACTGTTATATATTTACACAAAGCTTATGGTTATTTTTCCGGCAATGGTAAATAAAGACCTTACCGTTGTAGCCTCATTAAAAGAAAGCTGGAGACTTGTAAAAGATGAGTGGTGGATTACCTTTTTTACCGTACTCATCATTGCATTTTTAATCGGTATTATAGGGTTTGTATTTCAAATACCTGCGGTTATCTACCTTATGATAAAAACATTTACAGCCGCAAGTGCTGGTTCTCTTAACGATCCTGCGTCTCTATATGATACCGTTTCTATAGTGCTTCAAACACTTGCCTCTTCTATGAACTATATATTATACGTAATACTTGCTATTGCGATAAATCTTATCTACTTTAATCTTAATGAGCGCAAAGACCAGTCTGGAAGCTTAGATCAAATAGACAGTATAGGTCGCACTAATGCATAGAAAGCTCTTTCTTATTACATTTTTCCTTATTTCGCTTTGCGCGAAAGCAACCATCGTACAACAAAATGACGATGAGACAACCGCCGAAGAAATAGCTATAGAAGAAATAAATAGACCAGAACAAGTTTATAATGACCCTAGAGGCGTCATAATCTATGATGAAGGAAAAGTCACACCCTTTACCATAGATGAAGCTACAGTAAGAGACTATCAAAACGACGATGAGTTTAATTACAAAGAAGCGATTCCAGAAGATACCTGGTGGACTCGCTTTAAACAAAAACTCAATGATATTTATAGCAGCTTTATAAGATGGCTCACTGGTGGTGATGAAGCATCTGGAGTATGGAGGTTTGTAGTAGAGCTACTTCCCTACCTACTTATGGCAGGGCTTCTAGCCTTATTTGTCTATATATTTATGAAGATAGATAGTGGTTCACTATTAATGGAAAATGTAAAAGCTCCCGAAGCTTTAATCTCAGATGATGAAGAACTCATACAGCGCCAAGACCTAACTGACCTTATAGACGAAGCCATAAAAGATGGTAATTACAGACTCGCCGTACGGTTTTATTACTTATTTATCCTTCAGCAATTGAGTACAAAAGACCTTATAGACTGGCAGGTTCAAAAGACTAACCACGACTATATCTTTGAGATTCAAAACACGCAGCTTCAGGGTGATTTTAGAAAAGTAACAGATATTTACGATTATATCTGGTACGGTAATTTTGAGGTAGATAAGACCGCTTTCGCGAAAGCGGAAACCCATTTTAAATCTATAAAAAATCAGTTATGAGTAATAAATATAAGGTCTTAGCCGGTGTGCTGCTCCTTGCTCTTGCTCTGGTGATTTATATGGAGTCTGGGGAGAAAGATGAAGTAAACTGGTTTCAGAGTTATTCTAAAACAGATAAAATACCTTACGGTACATACGTGCTGCACGACCTGCTCTCAAACAGCCGAACCCAAGATAATTTTAAGGAGGTGAGACAACCACCTTATGAGTTTCTTGATGATAGTACGACGGTCTCTGGCACCTATTTATTTATAAATCAATACATACTCTTTGACGAAGCCGAGTCAAAAAAACTACTCTCGTGGGTAAGTAAAGGTAACACGCTATTTATAGGCTCAAGAGGTATAGGCGAGACTATACTAGATACACTTAATTTAAGCACAGATTTATTTTATGATCTAGATAATCTACAACGTAAGCCTCTTGTAAACTTAGTTAACCCTGCACTACATCGCGAGCGCCCATTTTACCTAGATAGAGAAACTACAGCAGGTTACTTTGACCAAGTAGATACACTTGCTACAGTAGCCTTAGGAGAGTTTAGCCTTATGGTAGATAAAGACACGCTGCATATGGAGGAGCCTCGAGTAAATTTTGTCAAGCAGCCCTTTGGCGATGGTGAGATTCTCATACACTTAATGCCAGAAGTATTTACGAATTACTTTGTTTTAAGAGAAAACAATTATAAATACACTCAGAACGTACTTTCATACATAGATCAAGAGAAAGATCTTTTATGGGATAATCACCATAAAAATGGTAAGACCGTTTACTCGAGTCCGTTATACATTTTCTTAAAAAATAGATATTTGAAGTGGGCATACTACATCCTACTTATAGGTACGGTGCTCTGGGTAATCTTTGAGGGAAGACGCAAGCAACGTGCAATACCTATTGTAAAACCATTACCTAACCAGACGCTTACTTTTACAAAAACTATTGCTGGTATGTACTTTGATAAAAAAGACCATAAGAGCATAGCCCTTCATCAAATTAATCACTTTCTAGAATTTGTACGAAGTACCTATAATCTAGATACCAATTTTATAAACGATGAGTTTATAAAAAAACTGGCGCTTAAGAGTGATAATACTCTTGAAGAAACGAGATTACTCATTAATTACATAGTATCCTTACGCACTAGACAAGCACTTACTCAAGAGGAACTTTTAGAACTCAACAAACGCATTGAAGCATTTAAAAAACAAAACTAATGGACGATATCACACCACAAGATTCTGAGCAAAATACAGATGGACTTCCACAAGAAAACGTACCACAAAGTGAAGGTATGGCTTTTGAGAATCGTATACCGCTAGAAGAATTACGAACTGCTGTAGAGGCAATACGAGCAGAGCTAGGTAAAATTATTATAGGTCAGCACGAGTTTATAGAGCTTCTTATTGTGGCATTGCTTAGTGATGGTCACGTACTCATAGAAGGTGTTCCTGGTATTGCAAAAACGGTAACAGCAAAGCTATTTGCCAGAACACTTGATACCGCCTTTGGACGTATACAATTTACACCAGATCTTATGCCTAGTGATGTACTAGGTACCTCTATCCTTAATATGAAAACTAGTGAGTTTGAGTTTAAGCAAGGGCCTATATTTTCAAATATTGTACTTATAGATGAGATTAACCGTGCTCCTGCAAAAACGCAAGCAGCCCTCTTTGAGGTGATGGAAGAACGCCAGGTCACTATAGATGGTACAAAGTATAAGATGGACCCACCATTTATGGTGCTAGCAACACAAAACCCAGTTGAGCAAGAAGGAACATATGCGCTTCCAGAAGCACAACTAGATCGTTTCTTATTTAAAATAAAAGTAGACTACCCTACCCTTGAGCAAGAGGTAGCCATCTTGCAGAGTCATCACGACCGTAAGGGAGGTGCACCACAAGCTGCTATTGCATCTGTACTTGATCCTGCAAAACTTGCAGCCTTTAGAAAACAAGCACAAGAGGTGATTATAGAAGAGAAGATTCTTAACTATGTGGCAGAGATTGTTGTAAAATCACGTACACACCCTCATTTATACTTAGGTGGTTCTCCTAGAGCCTCACTAGCTATAATGAATGCTTCAAAAGCATTTGCTGCAATCGCTGGACGAGACTTTGTTATCCCAGAAGATGTAAAACGTGCTGTAGTACCAGTAATGAGACATCGTCTTATTATGGCTCCTGAGCGTGAGATGGAGGGAATGACTACAGAGCAAGTGATAGATATGATTGTACAATCTGTTGAAATACCTCGATAGTATTGGCCATTATTAGATTCATAAAGGGATTATTTTTACACCAGCGCCTATTTTATGGGCTAGCTGTACTAGCTTTGCTATACCTTCTCTCCTACTGGTTTCACGGCCTTTTTGGAATTACAAACATTTTATTATTGGTGTTTTTGCTTGTGGTATTTATAGATGCTCTAGTCCTCTTTCGCGGAAGCGGAAAAATTAAAGCAACACGTGCGCTTCCAGAAAAGTTTTCTAATAGTGACGTTAATGAACTTAAGGTCACACTAGAAAATAAATATCCATTTTCCGTATCTCTTGATATTATAGATGAGATCCCAGTGCAGTTTCAAAAGCGAGACTTTAGTAAGCATATTAAGATACCAGCCAGGGAGTCTAGTTCATTTAGCTATACATTACGACCTACAGAGCGTGGAGAGTACGTTTTTGGACATCTTAATTTATACGCTAGCACAAAACTAAAATTAGTAAGAAGACGTTACCGCTTTGAGAAAGACCAGATGGTCAAGGTGTATCCCTCTTTTATACAGATGAAGAAATATGCCTTTCTCGCACTAGACAATAGACTCACCTTACACGGTATGAAAAAAATACGCCGTATAGGTCACACTATGGAGTTTGAGCAGATTAAAGATTACGTACCTGGTGATGATGCTCGTACAATAAACTGGAAGGCTACGGCAAAGAGAGGTAGCCTTATGGTAAATCAATTTCAAGATGAAAAGTCACAACCCGTTTATGCATTAATAGATGCTAGCCGTGTGATGAAAATGCCTTTTAAAGGTCTCACTTTACTAGACTATGCCATAAATAGTACGCTTGCCTTTAGCAACATTGCGCTTAAAAAGAAGGATAAAGTAGGTATGCTCACCTTTGCCGAAGAGGTGAAAAATCACTTACCTGCTAGTAGCAAGAAAACCCACCTACAAACCATACTAGAGGTACTTTACAATATAAACACTAAATTTTTAGATAGTGACTATGGTGGTTTATATAATCAAGTAAAACGTAAGATTACACAGCGCAGCCTTTTATTATTGTATACTAACTTTGAACATATTACTGCGCTAGAGCGACAGTTACCTTATTTAAAAGCGCTTTCGCGAAAGCACATTCTCGTCGTGATTTTCTTTCAGAATACAGAGTTAGATCAACTTATTACAAAACCCGCAACCTCCTTACCTGATGTCTATCATAAGACCATTGCTCAAAAAGCAGATTATGATAAAAAAGTAATGGTAGCACGTCTAGAACAATATGGAATACAAACCATATTAACAAAACCAGATGATCTCACCGTAAATACGATTAATAAATATCTAGAGATTAAAGCACGAGGTATATTATAATACTGTGATTTATCTCTCATAATTCGTTCAGGCAAAGTCTAATTTTTATATTTGTCCCTTAACTAAACCCACAACAAATGTCGTTGTCACCACTTCAAGCCATCTCACCTATAGATGGTAGATATGCTTCAAAAACTGAAGCCTTAGTTCCTTTCTTTTCTGAAGCTGCTTTAATTAAATACAGAGTAAAAGTAGAGATAGAGTATTTTATAGCTCTTTGTGAGTTACCACTACCGCAACTTACCGGTGTAAATAAAAACATATTTACAGACCTACGTGATATCTATCAAAACTTTACAATAGAAGATGCACAAGCTATAAAGGATATTGAAAAGATTACAAACCACGATGTAAAAGCGGTTGAGTACTTTATAAAAGAAAAATTTGACGCTCTTGAGCTGTCAGAGTTTAAAGAGTTTATACACTTTGGACTTACTTCTCAAGATATAAACAACACTGCAATTCCTTTATCACTTAAGGATGCAATGAATCAATCTTACATCCCACAACTACTGGAAGTTGTAGATCATTTACGCCAGCTAGTAGATGAGTGGGAAAATGTACCATTACTGGCACGCACGCACGGGCAACCAGCTTCTCCTACTCGCTTAGGTAAAGAAATACAAGTCTTTGTAGTACGTATAGAAGAGCAACTTAACTTGCTTAATGATATCCCTAGCGCAGCAAAATTTGGTGGAGCTACAGGTAACTTTAATGCACACAAAGTAGCATATCCACATATAGACTGGAAAGCCTTTGGACAGTCTTTTGTGCACGATACACTTAAGATGCAACACTCATTCCCTACTACTCAAATTGAGCACTACGACCATATGGCCGCACTCTTTGATGGGTTAAAACGCATTAATACTATTCTAATAGACCTTGACCGTGACTTCTGGACATACGTCTCTATGGATTACTTTAAGCAAAAAATTAAAGCCGGTGAGGTAGGATCTAGTGCAATGCCACACAAAGTAAACCCTATTGATTTTGAAAACAGTGAGGGTAACTTAGGTATTGCAAATGCAATCTTTGAACACCTTTCTGCAAAGCTACCTATATCGAGACTACAGCGTGACCTTACTGACAGTACGGTTTTACGTAATATAGGTGTACCGCTAGGACACACACTTATAGGTTTACAGTCTACGGTAAAAGGGTTAAATAAACTTCTTATAAACGAAGCAAAAATCGCTGCAGATCTTGAAAATAACTGGGCAGTAGTTGCAGAGGCAATACAGACCATTTTAAGACGTGAGGGCTACCCTAATCCTTATGAGGCACTTAAAGAACTTACACGTGTAAATAGTAAAATCACACAACAGTCTATGGCAGAGTTTGTAGATACACTTGAGGTAAGTTTAGATATCAAGAATGAGCTTAAAGCCATTACACCCCAAAATTATACAGGTATATAGTTTTTAAAATACGCTTTCGCGAAAGCGGAATTAAAACAATCTAAGAGATGGCTATAAGTCATCTCTTTTTTTATACTATAAACCAAAGCACTGTAGACACCACAAGCCCAACAATAGCAATAAGTGAGGTCATTACCGTCCAGGATTTAAACGTTTCTTTTTCTGTAAGGCCAAGGTACTGTTTTACAAGCCAGAAGCCGCTATCATTTACGTGAGAAAATATACTGGCTCCAGAGGCTATGGCTATGACAAGCACAGCTAGTTGTGGTGCGCTAGTCTCAGAGAGACCTAACAGTGGCGCGGTAATACCGGCAGCGGTAATCATTGCAACGGTGGCACTCCCTTGTAAAACACGAACAATAGCCGCCACTATAAACCCAAAAATTACAGGAGGAAAGATATCACTGCTCAAACTTTCTGCTATCATTTTACCGGCTCCAGTGTCTATTAATATCTGTTTAAAAGCACCACCGGCACCCGTAAGTAATATAATAACTCCTGCTGGGTACAGTGATTTTGTAGATATATCTAATAATTCACTTTTAGTAAATCCTTTCTTTATTCCTAAAAAGTACCAAGCAACTAGATTTGCAATAATAAGCGCCACAAATGGGTGACCCAGAAGATCTGCCCCATAGATAAGCCACGCTGGTAACTCCCCTTCTGCAAATAACGGACTATTAAGTACCGTATTACATACTATTAAAAATATGGGGATTGCTATGATGAGTAATATGGTTCCAGCGCTAGGAGCGTTATCTGGGATTTTCATCTCAGAAACCATATCTTCTGGTGTCTCGATATGCATTCTTTTTGATAAATACTTTGCAAGCATAGGCCCAGCAATAATGGCAGAAGGTATACCCACTATAAAACCAAAGATGATTACATAACCTAAATCTGCCCCTAAAATTTCGGCGACAGCTATGGGACCTGGCGTGGGTGGTATAAACGTATGTGTGATAGCCAGCCCCGCAAGTAAGGGTATGGCATATAACAGCAATGACTTCCCCGTTTTCTTTTGTAATGCGTAGATGATAGGGATGAGTATAATAAATGCCACATCAAAAAATACGGGTATCGCCACAAAGAAACCTGTAAGCATTACTGCCCAAGGAGACTTTTCTATTCCAAACTTATTTAACAAAGATGCTGCGAGCCTTTGAGCACCACCAGAACGTTCTAGTATAGCTCCAAATAAAGCTCCTAGACCTACCACAGTGGCAACAAAACCAAGGGTTCCGCCCATTCCATTCTTTACAGAATCTAGTATAGACGATGGTTGCATACCAGCAATAACTCCTACGGCAATACACGTGATAAGCAATGCAAGAAAGGCTTGCATTTTTAATTTTAAAATAAGAAATAGTAATATTGAGATGCCTATTATAACAGCAAAGAGTAGTTGGTAATCCATAAATTATGCTTCTATTTCTTTTAAAATGTCTGTAAGTATTTGATCTGTACTTTGGGCAACAGATACTTGTATGCCGTATGTCGGAACTTCAAGTGTGTCATATTGTGATTGCAATAATGCTGGATCAAAAAAGTGATTTTGTCTTGATGCCAGTCGCTGGCTTATGGTTTCAAAATTTGCATCAAGATAGATAAAGTTTTGTTTTGCTTTCGCGAAAGCGTTATCACTATACAATCGTTCTCTATATACCTCCTTGAGAGCAGAGCAGGCAAGAACTGCTCCATTACCACTTGACCATTGCTTTATCTCCATAGCCAGACTATCAAGCCACGGCCACCTATCATTATCTTGTAACGGTGAGCCAGATGCCATTTTATCAATATTTACTTGTGGGTGAAAATCGTCGGCATCATAAAATGGTAGATCTAGAGTTGCCGCAAGTTTTTTACCTATAGTGGTTTTACCACACCCAGAAACACCCATAACTATATATACTACACTCATTAAAAAAGGGTATTTGTCGTACTACTTGCACTTTGTGGTACGCGTAGATTAATCCCTAACGCAGGGTTGAGTCGCTCTATAAAATAGGCAGATAGTAAGGTGGACTCTTGCTCGATGTTTTGATGTATAAAAAAATGAATTTTACGTAAGCCAAGACTCACCCAGTACGTAAGCCGCTCTACCCAAGCATCTAGTCGTGCATAATCACTAGGATGGTTTGCCCCTACATAACGTATAAAAGCTTCTCCATTTGTTAATCTCATATGCATAATATCCCGCCTACCCGCAGTATCTACCAGAACATTTGCCATATTATGCTCTTCTAGAAGGGTATATAATCGCTCTGCAGTATCTGGGTTATTAAACCAGTCTGTATGCCTAAACTCTAACGCGATGGGAAGCGCTTCTGGCCAGTGGTTTACAAAATTATCTACACGGTTAAAATCTTTGGGTTGAAAGTTATTGTGCATCTGTAAGAACACCGTACCCAGCTTTTCTTTGAGCATCGCCACGTGATCTACATACTCTGGGATAAAATCTTGAGCATCTATAAGTCGCTTACGGTGACTTATCATATTTGTGATTTTTGGGAAGAATTTAAATCCCTCTGGCGCTTTATTATACCACTTTTCAAATTGCTCTTTTGGGAACAGCCTGTAAAATGTAGCGTTGAGCTCTATACTATTAAACTGCTTTGCATAATATGAAAGCTCGTCTTTAGTTCCTCTGGGGTAAAAACCTTTGAGCTCTGCTTTATTCCATTTTGCACAACCTACATAGACTTCTAGATTTTTGTTTTGCGCTTTCGCGAAAGCGTCCTCAATCACACCTCTAGTTGCAGGGTGATCTGGAGGTAAGGTAAAATCAATTAACTCTGGTTGCTCTACTGCGCCAAATTTCATACTCTTAAATTTTTATAATATGTTCTTCACTGTAACTAAAAAATTATCATATCTAAAGAACTACGGGTTTAAAGATAATGTAAGTACACAAAAGATGATATTTTATTAAATAACTTGTAACATTATACGCTCTTAATAGTCTTATGTGCAAACAAGAATCATTAACACAACATCATATGAAAACTATCAAATTATTACTAGTTGCCGTTATCGTAAGTTTTACCACAATGGCACAGGCTCAAACAGCCGAAGAAATCATTGCAAACTATTTTGAAAACACAGGCGGGATGGATGCTTGGAATTCTCTTAAAGCTTTAAAATTTGAAGGAGCGGTGAAAGTTCAAGGTATGGAACTACCTATGACAATGATACAGACTAAAGAAGGAAAACAACTTTCTGTTGCAGAATTTCAAGGAATGAAGTTTTACCAAGGTGTTTTTGACGGTCAGACTATGTGGAATACAAACCAAATGACAATGGCTGCCGAAAAGAGTGATGCAGAGACTACTGCAAATGCAAAGCTAGAGATGAATGACTTTGGTGATCCATTTTTAAATTATGCAGATAAAGGGTATACCGTAGAACTTTTAGGTAACGAGACTATTGAAGGGACAGAAACTTATAAAATTAAACTCACAAAAGAACCTACAATGGTAGATGGTGCAGAAGTACCTACCGTAGCATACTACTATTTTGATATGGACAACTTTGTACCTATTGTAATAGAACAAGATCTACTTACGGGTCCAGGTAAAGGAATGACAGGACAGACCAAATTAAGTGACTATCAAGAAGCTGGCGGAATATACTTTCCTTTCTCTATAGTAGCTGGTGCAAAAGGGCAACCTGGAGGACAAGAGATTGTAATTAAATCTGTTGAAATTAATCCCGAAGTATCTGATGAGATGTTTGCTTTTCCAGAAGGAAAATAAAAAACACATATAACATAATCCCCAAGAAATCTTGGGGATTTTTTTATCGCATTTTTTAAGAAAATATCAATCCAAACCAACCCATATGAAAACAAAACACATCCTTCTAGGTCTGTGTATTGCTTCTTTAAGCATACCTACCCAGGCACAAGAAATTGCCCTCAAGGGTAAAGAACTCTTTGGTGACATTACCGCTAGACAGATAGGCCCAGCACTTATGTCTGGTCGTATTATAGATATGGAAGTTCACCCTACTAATGCTCAAATAATTTACACCGGTACCGCAGGTGGTGGTGTATGGAAATCTCAAGATGGCGGAGCTAGCTATGCTCCTATTTTTGATGATCACATACAGTCTATTGGTCAAGTGGCTGTAGACCCTACAGATCCAGATCAAACGGTATGGGTAGGTACAGGAGAAATATGGACTCGTAACTCTGTCTCTGTAGGAGATGGCCTATACCGCACAAAAGATGGTGGTAATAACTGGCAAAAAATACCTGGCTTTGAAAATAGTGAGCGCATCTCTGGCATTGAGATAGATCCTAATGATGGTAATACAGTATACGTAGGTGTGCTTGGAGCATTATGGAGTGATAGTGATGATCGCGGTGTTTATAAAACAATAGATGGCGGTAAGACTTGGGACAAAGTTCTTTACATAAATAATACTACAGGTGTTGCAGATCTTATTATGGATCCAAGTAATCCAAACACACTTTATGCATCTATGTGGGAGTTTAGACGTACGGCTTGGGATTTTAACTCTGGCGGTGTTAACTCTGGCCTGCATAAATCTATAGATGGAGGTAAGACCTGGAAAAAAATACACAATGGTTTTCCAGAAGGTAAATTGGGACGTATAGGCGTTGCCGTATCACCTAGTGAGCCTAGCATTGTTTATGCGGTGATTGAGTCAGAACAAGAAAAAGATAAAGGACTATACAGATCTGAAGATGGCGGAGCAAACTGGAAACGTACTAATGGTGATTTCTCACTTACTGTACGCCCGTTTTACTTCTCAAGAATTGTAGTAGACCCAAAAAACCCTGATGTAGTTGTAAAGGGAGGGCTTAGCGGTTCTATCTCTCGTGATGGTGGTAATACTTTTAAGTCATTAGGTAATATGCACTCAGATATACACGACATTGTTTTTGATATAAACAATTCTGATATGATGCACGTAGGTACAGATGGTGGTGTATATCGCTCTTGGAATGGAGGTACTACTATGGAAATAGTTTCTAACCTTCCACTATCTCAATTTTATCACATCTCTGTAGATAATGCAGAGCCTTATAATATTTACGGTGGTTTACAAGACAACGGTTCTTGGTATGGTCCATCTTCTTCTCCGGGTGGTATTGAAGCTAGAGACTGGACACGTGTAGGTGTAGGTGATGGATTTAGAGTACTACCCCACCCTACAAAGGAAATATTATATTCTGAAATGCAAGGAGCAGATAATGTGTGGCGTTATGATATGAAGCGTAACTACACAAAAAATGTAAAACCACTACCTGCAAAAGGTAGCGCAGATCTACGTTTTAACTGGAACCCTCCTATGGCAACAAGTACACACCAGCCAGACCGCTTTTATATGGGAAGCCAGTTCTTGCACGTGAGTGAAGATATGGGAGACACCTGGAAAGTAATCTCGCCAGATCTCACTACAAATGATCCAAAGAAACAAGAAAAAAACTCTGGCGGACTCTCTGCAGATAACTCGGGAGCAGAAACACACACCACGATATTTACCATTGCAGAATCACCTATAAATGAAAAAGTTATTTGGGTAGGTACAGATGATGGCAATGTGCAAATAACACGTGACGGCGGTGCAAAATGGACTAATGTAGTAGCAAATGTACCAGGCTTACCGGCAAATACCTGGGTATACCACATAGAAGCTTCTGTGCACGGTGAAGGTACCGCATATGCCGTTTTTGAGGGGCACGCACGTGGCGATATGAAACCATACGTATATAAAACTACAGATTATGGTAAAAGCTGGAAGAGTATCACCACAGATGATATTACAATGTTTGCACGCAACATACAAGAAGATTATGAAAATGAAAACCTTCTCTTTTTAGGCGCCGAAGATGGATTATACATCACTGTAGATGGAGGTCTTAATTGGTCAAAATTTACAAATAACTTTCCAGCGACCGCTGTTCACTTTCTTGATTTACAAAAACAGACTAATGATCTTGTTGCTGGTACTCACGGACGTGGTGTAATTATCATAGATGACATAAGTATCTTGAGAGATATCAAGCCAGAAATACTAGACAAAAATGTACACTTTTTTGATACTAAGCCAGGTACAATGGTTGAAGAAGGCGGTTTTGGCGGCGGAAGCACAGAGCTTGAGTTTGTAGGCCCTAACCCTGGGAATGCTCTCAAAATCAAGTACTACCTAAAGAAGAGACACACCTTTGGTAAAATGACGCTTGCCATACAAGATATGGAGGGCAATGAGATAACAACCCTTGCCCCAGGTAAATCAAAAGGAATAAACATTGTCTCTTGGAACTATGCAAGCAAGTCACCTAAGCTTGCCGCGGCAAAGACATTTGCCTTTGGAGGCTTTACCCCTGTAAGAGTACAGGCAGGAACGTATAAAGCAGTCTTAAAAAAGGGTAAGGAGACCTATGAAACAACCTTTGAAGTAAAAAATGATCCAAAATCATTTATTACAGCACCAGAAAGAAAGGAGCAATATGAAACTTCAAAACAACTTTTTGATATTCAAGAAGATCTAGCCTATATGGTGTATCAAACTAACGTGATGGTAAACAGCGCTCAAGATGCCATAGAGGCAAATGCAAAAGCAGCAAAGGTGGCACAACCACTTATAGATGATCTCAATGAGCTTAAAAACACACTCGTAGTTACCACAGGTGACAACTACGTAGGTACTGCCCCACCACAACTTAGAGAAAAACTAAGTACACTGTACAGTGATGTTGCTTCAAACTATGAGGCGCCTAGTGCTGCTCAAAAGGAGAATATCAATTTACTATTAGAACGCTTTAATACCGCAAAAGCAGACTTTGAAAAAATTAAATCAAAACGCTTAGCCAAGTTTGAAAAATACTTAGAAAAGCAAGAAATGAAGCCTATTACCTTTGATACTAAAGAAGCCTTTTTAGATAGTAAAGAGTAAACGATAATCACTCATAAAAAATCCCGATGTGCAACTGCATATCGGGATTTGTTTTTTTACGCTTTCGCGAAAGCGGATACCTATTTTATATAAACCGTTTTTTTATTTACAAACTCTTGTATCCCATCTAGCGATAGCTCCCTACCATAACCCGAAATCTTAGTCCCCCCAAAGGGTAAGTTAGGGTTACTCTTAACCATATCATTTACAAATACAGCACCATCGTCAAAAAGTGGTATAAGCTTCTCTATGCGCGCCGTATCTTGTGTAAAAATTGATACACCTAACCCAAAATCTGACTGATTTACAAGATCAACAGCTTCCTGATCATCTGTAAAACGGGTTACCCCTATCACTGGCCCAAAGGTTTCTTCTTTAAAAATACTCATCTCTGGCGTTACTCCGGTAACAATTGTTGGCTCAAAATAGGCTTTTTGTCTATGACCACCTACGAGTACTTTGGCACCAGCATCTACCGTTGCTTTAAGTTGCTCTTCAAGTTCTATAGCGAGATCTTCACGTGCCATTACTCCTATATAAGTATCTTTATCAAGAGGGTCACCAGACTTTAGTTGTGTTACCGCTTTCGCGAAAGCGTCCATAAATTTATCATATACCTTATCGTGTAGCAAGAGTCTTTTACCAGCAATACAGCTTTGCCCCGTGTTTTGAAAACGTGCTTGAACACAAGTAGCGACGGTTTGCTCAAAATCACAATCGTCAAAAACGACTAGAGCGTTACTACCTCCTAACTCAAGTACAGATTTTTTTATCTCACTAGCTGCTGTACTAGCCACGGCAGCACCAGCTGGTTTACTCCCCGTAAGAGTGATTGCCTTTATGCGAGGGTCGCGCACAATGTTTTCTATACGATCACTACCCACGGGCATATTTTGAAACGCACCTTTGGGTAAACCTGCTCGCTCAAAAACTTTCTGAATATTCTGTGCGCTTTGCATCACATTACTTGCGTGCTTAAGTACGCCTATATTACCCGCCATAAGCGCAGGGGCTATAAATCTAAACACTTGCCAGAAAGGATAGTTCCAGGGCATTACGGCTAGTACAACACCTATAGGTTCATAACGTACATAACTTTTTGACGCGTCTGTTTCTATAGTTTTTGGTGCGAGGTGATCTGGAGCATTATCTGCATAATATCTACATACCCAAGCACATTTTTCTACCTCGGCGATGGCTTGAGATATAGGCTTTCCCATCTCAAGTGTCATTGTTTTTGCATAGTCCTCCTTATTATTTTCTAGCTCTAAAGCAACATTATGTAAATGCGCTGCTCGTTCTGAAAAGCTTGTGGTACGCCATTGCAAAAAAGTCTCTTGCGCAAGTGAAAGTGTATCTTCTATCTCATTAAGATTAAAAGCCTTAATTGTTGCTACTTCTTGGTTATTATATGGATTTGTTGAGGTAATATTCATAAACTAATTTTTTATAAAGTTACATTGCTTACAAAGGATTGTGTGTATGGTTAAGAGCATTTTAACGCAACATAGGTAAAAGGTCTTAACAAAATGTGAATTGGTTTTGTTTTAAGAAAGTTTGGAAACTTGAAACGTAATTTTAGAAAACCAACTAAAAATATGACCACAATCTTGCAATCTAACCAAATCACAATTACCGAAGCTTTTACAAATGCTACAAATAGCTTTATAGAGCAGTTACCGCAAATAGCAATGGGTGTACTCATTATTGTGCTGGGCGTTTTAATAGCTGGATGGATAGGTCGTTTTGCAAGAAAGAGAATTTCGGCTAGAACAGACGATCCCTTAATGAGTAAGTTTTTGGGCACCGCTATCAAGTATCTTGTAATTATAATTACTATAATGCTGGCACTGCGCGCTGCAGGTCTTGCCGGTGTTGCTACAGGAATACTTACGGCTGCCGGTGCAAGTGCTGTTGTACTAGGGTTTGCATTTAAGGATATAGGCGAAAACTTTATAGCAGGTATCATACTTGCATTTAACAGGCCTTTTGATGTAGATGATACGGTAATGGTGGGATCTAACTTTGGGAAAGTAAAAACTCTTGATTTAAGATATACAAAGCTCAAAACCTTTGACGGTAAGGATGTATATATACCTAATAGTGATGTACTCACAGAGCCCGTAACAAACTACACAGAAGATGGCTTCTACAGATGGGATTTTATAATAGGTATCGCTTACGAAGATAATATAGAAGGTGCAAAGGAAACGGTACTAAGAGCTCTTGAAGATGAGCCAAATGTAATAAACGATGATGTACACGAAAATTTTGTCATAGAAGACGAGCTAGCTACCAGTACGGTAAATCTCAAAGTTTTCTTTTGGGTAGATACTAAAGATTTTAGAAAACAAGCAATGATCACAAAGGGTAATGTGGTGCGCAAAGTAAAAGAAGCATTAGAAGATAACGGGTATTATATGCCTGCTGATATACAAGAAATTAAGCTATACGGTGGAGTAAAGGAATTTCCACTAAGCTTTAATAAGAATACTAATTAAATTAAAATAGATTACTATGGAAATAATATTTGAATATCACGACGTAACTGCAAGTGCTGAGTTAGAAGCTTTCGCGAAAGCGCAATTAGAAAAACTTGCAGATAAATATCAATTCATACACAGAGCAGATGTGTTTTTTAAACTTGAAAATACATCAAGTGACGAGACCGGAAAAATTTCTGGCGTGCGCATAAGTATGCCTGGCCCAAGATTATTTGCCGAACATAGCTCTGATGACTTTTATCCTTCTTTAAAACAAGCTATTAAAGAGGTAGAAGTACAGTTGAGAAAAAAGAAAGAAAAAATGCAAGAACATCATTAAAAATTAAAAGTATGCCAACCGATATGACACTAGCAATAGATAATAATGAACTCATTGTGATTTACTCTCAAGAGTCAAGTATAGGAAAACAAGTAATAGGCTATGCAAAAAGCAGTGAAGCCAAAGTAAATCTGATTAACATATCAGAAGCTGGACTTACAGGCACGCAGTGGAGTGAGGTGGCAGATATGCTTGGAGCAAGTATAGACGAACTTGTTTCTAAAGATCATCCAGATGTAGATGAATTTGCAAAAGATGCTACTCTAAGCGATGACGACTGGATTCACTTTATACAGAATAATAGTAATGCTATACAGAAACCTATCCTTATAAAAGGTGAAAAAGCTATGCAGGTTGAAACTCCATCAGATGTTTTACAGTTTATTAATGTAGATTCGGCTGGGTTAGAAAAGCACCCTGTAGGTGATAAACCAGAAATAGCTCCTAGTACTGATGATGAACAGCAAGTATAAAATGTAAATTTTATCTCTTAAAAAAAGGAGCCACTTTATTAAAGTGGCTCCTTTTTGTTACAAAAGCTTAAAACTATTTCTCAAAAAGTTCCTCATTAAAATCTCCATTAAAAGTAAAAGAATGTTGAGATTTTCTTGATCTTAATTTTGTCTCTTCTTCTTGAAGGTCATCAGATAGTTTATCTAAGTCTCCTCCATAATAACCTATAGCCGTTGCTGTGGCAATATGATAATTATCTGGCATAGCAAACTCTGTCATCGCTTTCTTATAATTTACACCAGCCATTTGATGCAAGGCTATACCTAACTGTTGTGCTTGTAGAGACACATTACCCATAAAAAGACCTAAATCGTGTAAGGCGTGAAAATTATCTTTACCATCTGGAGTAGTCTTTTTATAACCTCCTAATATAATAGCTTGTGCATTACTTGCCCACGACTGGTTAAACTCATCAAGACAAGAAAATATACGATCATAAGCGTCTGTCCCTTTAACACCCCATATGATAACCCAGGGCTGGTGGTTATTAGAACTTGGTGCCCACCTACCCGCTTCAAACAGTACTCTTAGCTGTTCTTCAGAAATGGCTTCTGTCCCAAAAACTCTTGGACTCCATCTATTCTCTATGAGTGGATTAATCATATACTCTGTTGTAGTTTCCTTTTTCATATTTTTTTTATAAAAATATTTTTATAGTGCTAAATGGAGCGGTTTATTAATAATAATTAACGCGTGCTATATGGGTATTTTAACTATTCTTTATAAAATGTGAAATTACGTGTCATATTTGTAAATACTAGTACAAATTTATGACGGTATTTTATCCAATTTTCTACGTGTTAAGAATATGGTAAATCTTAGTTAATAAATGCGAATAACCTTGTTTAAGCAGTTTTTAAGATTAATTTTGCGGCTGAATTTGAACTAACAATAACATTTATGAAAAAGATTACACTTGCTATAATCGCATTAGTAGGAATGCAATTAGCAACAAATGCACAAGAAAGTACTGAGACTATGTCTACTGACTTTAACAAGTGGTCTGTAGAGCTTACAGGAGGGGTTAACAAGCCAGTTCGTCCATTTTCTGGATCGTACTCAAACACTCCATCACTTTATACTATAACAGGTGGCGCACGCTATATGTTTAATGAGAAAGTAGGTCTTAAAGGAGGAATTGCTTACAATAGTTTTGAAAATAACGACAATGCGAGTGAATTTAACACAGCACTTTACAACTTCTCTTTAGAAGGAGTAATAAACGCTGGTAACATTCTTGGCTTTAGAGAGTGGACTAACACTTTTAACGTACTTGTACACGGTGGTATGGGATATTCTGCATTAACTACAGATGCTCCTGCTGTTGAGAGAGATTTCGGAGAGGCAGACCAGATGCTTAGCTTTATGGTAGGTGTAACTCCACAAGTAAGAATATCTAATAGAATTTCTTTAGTAGCAGATCTTACAGCCGTAGGTAATGTACGTCAAGATTTAACTTTTGATGGACGCCAAGCTGGTGGAACAAGAGGTTTTGATGGTTTTTATGTAAACGCAACTGCAGGTATAAACATTTACCTAGGTAAAGCTGAAAAACACGCAGATTGGTACTCAAGCAAAAACGTTGCTGAGGAGCAAATCGCAGACTTACAGAACCGTCTAGCAAAAGTTGAGACAGATCTTATCGATACAGATCAAGATGGTGTTGCAGATTATTTAGATCGCGAGCCTAACACTGTTTCTGGTGTGGCAGTAAATACTAAAGGTATTGCAGTAGATAAAAACAAAAACGGAGTGCCAGACGAGTTAGAGTCTACACTAGATAACCGTTATGCTAAGAAGGGTGATATCCCTACTTCTACTCCAGCTATCGCTTCAGGAGATGACGTAATCAAAAAATTAATCGAAGATGGATACGTAAACGTATACTTCCAGTTTAATAGCACTAAACCTGAAACTTACAGCCTTGAGTCTATCAACTACCTTATTAAGTATATGACTGAGAACTCTGGTGCATCTGCTCAACTAGTAGGATATGCAGACGAGATTGGTAACGCATCGACTAACCAACGTCTTTCTGAGAGAAGAGCTCAAAAAGTAAAAGATATTATGGTAGCTGCAGGAATCTCTGCTAGCCGTCTTACTGCAACAGGTAATGGTGAAGATGCTTCTGTAGATAAAAACTCTGCTCCTGCTCGTCAGTTAGTAAGAAGAGTAACTTTTAAACTTAACTAATCAATTATAGATTACTTTAAGTGTTAATTGCAAAGCCTCCGATTTATCGGGGGCTTTGCTCGTTAATAAGGTGTTGAGAAGTATTAAGTACGCTTTCGCGAAAGCGCATTATGATTACCTAACTTTAAAGAAAACACAAGGAGTTATGAATGATAGACCAAATGATATTAAGAGAATACGTCCAGAAATTCCAAAAGCTCGCATTAACGACCAAATGAGCGATGAGGAGCGTTTTCAAAATATTACACTACGCCCGGTTGTAAAATTGCAAAACCCACTTCTTATTGAGATGTTTAGAAACTACATTTCAAAAAGGAAAAATGTGTTTTATAACTTATCTCTTGAGAAGCGACTTGATTATATCGAAAACGCGGTTAATAAGGATATGAAATTCCGTAATAGCCTTAAAGGAATGATAATAGGACAGTTTACTGTAGAGGAGTATCTTATTTATATACAAAACTCATCTGCACTTAATAAAAGAATGGCAAACCTCATAAGAGAACGCCTTATAAGTCAAGTACAACTCTTTGACAATCCAAATGAAGTACTTATTAAAGCTAGTTAATGCAAATACCTACAAACATACCAAAGCCGCAAAATAATAGCCCTATAGATCCCACATCACCTCTAGAGCTCATCATCTTTATTGCATTACCCATACTACTTATAGTAGTGTACTTTGTAAACAGAAAACGCGTGAAGAATAAAAGGAAGAAGTAATTATAATATGGACTCGCCATTAAGATCTGTTGTGAGCACGTCACTCATATAATTAAAAAAGGGTCTTAATAATCTAAAATGATTAAGTACACGATCGCTAAAGTCACTAGCCATCACTTCTTGATCCGTAAATTCTTTACGGACAAAAAAACTCTTTAGTTTTATCAAGTCTATATTTGGGTCGTCTTTCTCAAAATCTCTTGGAGCAGTTTTTACGGCATTTGTGATTTCAAATCCATTAGGAAACGCTTTCGCGAAAGCGGAATCATTAAGTATATCTCGTATCTCACTAGCATCAAGATGAAACTCTGTGCGTATGCGCTTGAGATCTTCCTTTTCTGGGTTAAAAAATCCTCCTGCTACCACAGATTTATTGCCAGGTTCTATACGTAAGTAATAGCCGCCACGTCTGTGCGCTCCCGCCCTACTAAAACTTGCAGACCTATGCACATTATAAGGTGTCTTGTCCTTACTAAATCGTATATCACGATTGATACGAAAGATTTTGAGCTTCTCAATTTCATCAGTTTCATTAAGTCCAGTTTTAATTGTAGCATAAAGGTCTTTTAAAACCTTCTCACTATCTTGATATCGAGATTTATGGTCTGCCATCCACTCACGTGTATTATTCTTTTTAAGGTCTTTAAGAAAAGTGAGAGAAGCCTGAGGTACTGCTGTAATCATATAATGTCTTTAGATTATCTAAGTTACTTATATTAATAAAAATAGCCACCACAAAATGTGGTGGCTATTTCAATCATCAATCAAATCAAACCTGAATTACGCGTGTTGTAATTCGTGCTTTCCTTCTTTTATTTCCTCAATGAGCTTAGCATTAAAAGCTTGTAGATCTCCAGGGTTACGACTTGTTACAAGCGCCTCGTCTACTACCACTTCTTTATCTACCCATAATGCTCCCGCATTTTTAAGGTCAGTTTTAATACTGTTAAATGATGTCATCGTTCTTCCGTTTACTACATCTGCCTCGATGAGTAATTGCGGTGCGTGGCATATTGCTGCTACTGGCTTGCTTTGTTTAAAAAAGTCTCTTATAAAAATGAGCGCATCATCGTTACGTCTTAATTTATCTGGATTAATTACTCCTCCAGGTAGCATAAGTGCATTAT
>JAHDEV010000035.1 GCA_020628615.1 Dokdonia sp. | reverse complement strand
CCTTTTTCTGTAATTTCTATACCTGTTGTGTTTATGACCACAAGACCATCATTTTCTAACTCCTTAAGTTTTATAAGTACATCAGGTATTTCTGGAAAGTGTAGTTTTCTATCTGTCCACGAGGTTTTAAACTCACACATTAAGTTAAGAATATGCTGTCTTATAATAAGGTCCTCATCTGTAAGTAAATGCCCTCTAAAAATAGGTAGAATACCGTCTTCTACAAGTTGCTGGTACTCCTCGATATTTTTTACATTTTGAGCAAAGCTGTACCAGCTATCACTTATGGCAGATACACCTAGACCTATCATTACTTGTGTCTTACTAGAGGTATACCCCATAAAATTGCGATGTATTTTTCCTGCTTGTTGTGAGGTGTGAAGGCTGTCATTTACTAGCGCAAAATGATCCATACCTATCTCTACATAACCTGCCTCGACTAGCATTTTTTTACCTATCTCATATTGCTTTCTCTTTTGCTCTGCAGAGGGTAAATCTTGATCAGAAAAGCCACGCTGGCCGTTTCCTTTCATCCACGGTACGTGGGCATAGCTATAAAAAGCGATGCGGTCTGGTCGTAAGTTTATGGTTTTTAAGATGGTACTTATCACATCATCTTGCGTTTGGAAGGGTAGACCATAAATAATGTCGTGACCTACAGAGCTGTATCCTACTTCTCTTGCGGTTGTGGTGGCCGTTTTTACATTATGATAGGGCTGTACTCTGTTTATTGCTTTTTGAACAGTCTCATTATAATCTTGTACACCGTAGCAAACCCTGGTAAAACCTTGTTTATGTAGCATTTCAAGATGTTTTTTTGTGGTATTGTTAGGATGTCCTTCAAAACTTAGCTCAAACTCTGTGGCTTTATTGGTGAGGCTAAAGACTCCATCTAGCAATCTATCTAGGTGCTCTGGAGAGAAGAAAGTAGGAGTGCCACCACCTAGATGTAATTGCTTTACTAGGGGAGTGCTACCCAAAAGTTTTACATAAAGTGTGAGCTCTTTGAGTACAGATTGTATGTAAGGAATCTCCACACTGTGATTTTTTGTAATACGTTTATTACAGCCACAAAAGGTGCACATACGCTCGCAATAGGGTAAGTGTATATAAAGACTTATGCCTTCACTAGCATTGCTCTCATTAAAACTTTTTACTAAAGTCTCTTTCCATCCCTTTAATGTAAAGTGTTGTTTATCCCAGTAAGGAACGGTAGGGTAGCTTGTGTATCTAGGCCCAGCTACATTATATTTTGATATAAGCGTGCACATCTATTTTTTGGTTTTTTTTCAAAAATAGGAGGAGCACAATACTTGATTTATGACAAATATCATAAACCCTTTTTTTTGTGTAAAAGAATCACTAGCAGTGATAGCCTGGATATACTTTAAAGCAAAAAAAAACAGCTACAAAAAATGTAACTGTTTTTTTAATATGTAGCGAGAGGGGGGCACGATCCCCCGACCTCCGGGTTATGAATCCGACGCTCTAACCAACTGAGCTACCTCGCCATCTTACTTAGATTTTTAATTTACCGGTTAAGTAAATTTATGTTTTTAAAGATAAAACTATAAAAGCATCTGTCTAAGCGGGTGCAAATATAAAATATAATAGCGGTAGTGCAAACCTCTTTCTCAAATAAAATTAATTTAATTGCTTTGTTGTCGAAATTAATATCAATATATTGTCGATACAATTACAAGTTTTTATGAGCGAGAAAAAAAAATACGAGATTGAGTTTGTTGTAAGAGCCTCTCCATCTTTACTATATCAATATATGGCAACCCCTTCTGGAATGAGTGAGTGGTTTGCAGACAATGTAAATTCAAGAGGAGAATTTTATACCTTTATCTGGGACGGAAGCGAAGAAAAAGCTAAGCTTTTAAGTAAAAAGAGTGGAGAGTACATAAAATTTCAGTGGCTAGATGACGAGGGAGAGGAGTATTTCTTCCAGTTACGTATACAAGTAGATGAGATTACAAAAGATGTATCTCTTATGATTACAGACTATGCAGAAGAAGATGAAATAGAAGAAGGTAAAATGTTTTGGGAAAATCAAATTTCAGAACTGAAACAAGTAATAGGCTCAGTTTAACTAGCGCCTAATTAATATCTTTGCACCGCCTTACAATAGGCGGTTTTTTTATGATTAATCACAACGGAACAATATCGGCAGCAGCACAAACTAGTCTAGACCCTTTTAATAGAGGTTTTCTTTATGGTGATGGACTCTTTGAAACTATAAAAGCAGTAAATGGTAAACTTCTCTTTTGGGAAGATCATTACTTCAGGCTTATGGCCTCGATGCGCATCTTGCGTATGGATATCCCTATGGAGTTTACGCCAGAGTATCTAGAGGAGCAGCTCAAAAGTACCATAGAAGCCGCTGGATTAATCAATGAGACGGCACGTGTGCGTATTACAGTTTATAGATCTGGAGGCGGCACTTATCTCCCAGAAGAGAGAGGTGTGGGGTTTTACGCTTTCGCGAAAGCGCACTCAGAACCATTTTACCTACTCAATGATGCACCTTATGAAGTAGAGCTTTATAAAGATCATTATATAAGCGCAGATCTTATTTCTACACTGAAAACCACTAATAAAATCGTGCACGTTACGGGTAGTATTTATGCGCAAGAAAACGGTTATGATAACTGCCTGCTAGTAAATAGTGATAAAAATATTGCCGAAGCCTTACAGGGTAATCTCTTTCTTGTAAAAGGAACTACTATAAAGACACCTCCACTTACAGATGGATGTTTACGTGGTATTGTGAGAAAACAGTTAATGGGTATTATTGAGCTTATGGAAGAGTATACGCTAGAAGAAGCCTCTATCTCTCCTTTTGAACTGCAAAAGGCAGATGAGCTCTTTATAACAAATACGATTAAGGGAATACAGCCTATTACAAAGTATCGCAAAAAGCAGTACACATCAGAAACGGCAACTGCATTGCTCAAAAAACTTAATGTAAAGGCTCGCCTGGGCTAGTTGTATTGAGGATTTGCCGGAGCATTAGACCATATGGCATAAGAGCCGCCTAACTCCCGAATTTTATCACTCCATAGTGCAACGTGATTACTCTTAAGAAGCTCCTTGCGGAAATTATTTTTTGTGATTACCCAAGTATGCTCGTCTATTTCTTGGTCTAGCTGCTTGCTTCCCCAGCCGCTATAGCCTAAAAAGAACTTTATATTTTCACAGCTTATTTTTTTGGCCAGAATTAAATCTATAGCTCGTTGAAAGTCTCCTCCCCAGTAAATACCAGAAGAGATTTCTTGGCTTCCTTCTATAAGTTCTGGTGCGGTGTGTATAAAGTACAAATTTTCTTGCTCTACAGGTCCTCCATTATAAATAGGCATCTCACAATCTTCTAGTCCTTCTATAAGATCTGCGAGTGTGACTTCGAGTGGTTTGTTAAGTATAAAACCTACAGATCCCTCTTCATTATGATCTGCTAGTAGGATTACAGATCTCGTAAAAGAAACATCGCCTAATACGGATGGCTCGGCAACTAATAATTGTCCTTTGGTCGGTAGTTTAGTCATATTTATCGCCTTTAGTATAATAAAGCTACCTATTTTTCTTAGTTTGACAAATATTTAGGTATTAAAAAAAAGTTATAAAAAATATTGTTATAAAATACTGATTATTAGGATTTTGCGGTTTATTTGTTTAGATATAGTGAATTATAGGCCGTATTTTTAGTTATGCATACACAGTATATCTATGTCAAAAACGATAATAACCGAGATATAGACCGTGCTAAAGACTGCTTATATAGTCGTAAGAGTCACACACAATAGCTATTTTTACTAGAAAAAATTGAGAGATTGACAGCAAGCTATAAAAAACATATTCTAGAGTTTAAAAGACCTAGTGGAACCTCTAGAGGTGTGTTACGCACAAAAGAGACTTGGTATATTATTATAAAGGACAGCGCTTCTTACGGGATAGGTGAGTGTGGTATTTTAAGAGGATTAAGTTACGACGACGTTCCAGAGTATGAGTCTATGCTTAAATGGACGTGTGATCACATCTCACAGGGTCCAGATAAATTATGGGAAGCACTAAGAGATTTTCCTAGTATACAAGCTGGTGTAGAAATGGCATTTATGTCGCTTAAAGCAAAAGATCCTTATCATATATATCCTTCTGAATTTACAACAGGCAAAGATGCAATCTCCATTAATGGATTGGTATGGATGGGAGATGAATCTTTTATGCGTGAGCAAGTTTCAGAAAAATTAACGCAAGGCTTTAATTGCATTAAAATGAAGATAGGAGCCATAGATTTTAAAGAAGAGCTCGCTATATTATCTTCTATACGTAAAGACCACGACGCTAGTAAACTTACGTTGCGTGTAGATGCAAACGGTGGTTTTACAAAAGAAACGGTTCAAAGCGTATTAAAAGAACTTGCAACTCTTGATATACACTCTATTGAGCAACCTATCGCTACAAAGCAATGGGATGATATGGCTGCACTCTGTGCGAGTACTCCAGTACCTATCGCGCTAGATGAAGAGTTAATAGGTGTAACAAACCTTGAAGATAAGCGTAAGGTACTAGACAGTATTAAACCGCAATATATAATTTTAAAACCTAGCTTTGTAGGAGGTTTTAAAGGCAGTGAAGAGTGGATAGAAGAGGCAAAAAAGCGCAACATAGGATGGTGGATAACCTCTGCTCTTGAGAGCAATATAGGGCTTAATGCCATCGCACAGTGGACCTATAAAATTGGTGCAAAAGGCCCTCAAGGTCTAGGTACGGGGAGCCTATTTACAAATAATATATCTTCGCCACTAGAAGTAACAAACGGAACCTTAAAAATGAACCCTGAGCTATCTTGGGATTTTAAAATATAACTTATGTTTATAGAACAAGCCTATAAAGGAGAAAACGAAACTTGGAAATTTGTCATAACCTCCCTACTTACAATGGGTATTTTTATCGCAAACCTGTTGTTTTTCCTTTTTGTAGACGTAGACCCACAAGCTGCGATGGATGATATGATGCGACTTTTTAAGTCAAAAAACTTATTGCTTGCATTTAACCTTGCCGTATTTATTCCTATTCTGGCAGTGCTGTTTTTACTAGTGTGGGCACTACATAAACGCAGCATATTGAGCTTAACTACAGCAAGAAATAAAGTAGACTGGAGTCGTATCTTCTTTAGCTTTATGATGGTGTTTATTTATACAGTGGCAAGTTTTGCAATAGTCTATTATATGACGCCAGAAGATTATGTGCTACAATTTGATAGTACAAAATTTGGCATATTGGTTCTTATTGGGCTCGTTTTTTTTCCTTTTCAGATAGGTCTAGAAGAGTACCTTTTTAGAGGGTATGTGATGCAACAAGTAGGGGTGATGGTTCGCAATAGGTGGTTTCCGCTTATATTAACCTCAGTGCTTTTTGGTATATTTCACTGGGCAAATCCAGAAGTGGCAGCGTTGGGACCTATTACTATGGTCTTTTATATAGGCACTGGCTTACTATTAGGTATAATGACACTTATGGATGATGGTATGGAGCTAGCTCTAGGTTTTCATTTTGGAAATAATTTACTAGCAGCAACACTACTTACCTATGAGTACTCAGCATTACAAACAGATGCTATTTTTAAATCTGTAGGTGAGGCAGACACAGGTATAGAGCTTGTACTCCCAGTACTTATAGTTTATCCTATATTTCTATTTATTCTAGCAAAAAAGTACAAATGGTCTAACTGGAAAGAAAAATTAACCGGAGCAGTACACCCACCATCCACTACTGTTTCATAATTTAATACAAGGTTTACATCTTACTAACTTATATTTTACAAGTAAGACTTATTTTTAATGCATATGTTATATGCAACAGATAGACATAAATTTTTGCACCCTAAGTTTAAACTTAACGGATCTTCTCATACTAAGGCTACGCTTAAAGCCCAAGCTTATGGTTTTATAAAAGAAGGAGAACCTTATGAAGAATCTGTAGGTGAGTTTTTACTAGAGTGGTTAGACAAGAAGAAGTACGTAACCGTACAAACTTCTGGTTCTACCGGTGACCCTAAACCTATTAAAATAGATAAGCTCCATATGATCAATAGTGCAAAAGCTACGGCAAAGCACTTTGATGTGTATGAAAAAACTACAGCTCTTTTATGTTTACCAGCACATTATATAGCAGGTAAAATGATGCTTGTGAGAGCAATGGTTTTAGGCTGGCGTATAGATATGGCACAGCCTAAATCAAACCCATTAGATAATATATATAGGCGATACGACTTTTGTGCAATGACACCCTTTCAACTAGATAACTCCTTGTCTAGATTGCATCTGCTCTCAAAACTTATTGTAGGTGGAGGAGCAATTTCACCCGCATTAAAACAAAGAGTACAGGGGCTTGCTACAAAGATCTATGAGACTTATGGTATGACAGAGACCGTAACTCATATAGCCGCTAGACGTGTTAATTCAAAAAAGAATAAAGACAGCCTTATACCTTTTAAAGTACTAGATAAAGTAACTATTGAGGCAGATGAGCGCAGTTGTTTAGTGATAAAAGCACCTTATGTAAGTACAGACCCTGTAGTTACTAATGATATTATAAGGATTGTTACCTATAAAAAATTTATCTGGCTAGGTCGCATAGATAATGTTATAAATAGTGGAGGGGTGAAGCTACATCCCGAACAGATAGAGGCAAAACTTGCAAGATTTATTGATGTGCCATACTTCATCACCGGTATGCCAGATGATCGCTTGGGAGAAAAGCTAGTTCTTTTTGTAGAGCAAGAGCAACCTTATGAGCTTGATATAAATGAGGAAGATATGAAAGTGTTTAAGCCCTATGAGTTTCCTCGTAAAGTTATTTCGATTCCTCAATTTCAGCGCACTAGCACAGGTAAAATTCAGCGAGGTCAGACTTTAACAAAGTATCTAGATACGATATAGGTTTTAAGTACGCTTTCGCGAAAGCGTAATCACTTTTATACCACTTTACTCAACACCTAGGCTCGTTTACTCATTGCTAATAGGGAGTAAATCACATTTGAGATAAGTTTATACTGAATTTAAAACCAAGCAAGTATGAAATATCTAGCACAGGCAGTAGTCCTTTTTGTAATGATGCAAATGACTGCGCAGACTCAAGATCAAACCCAAACAACTGTACTCAAGGCCGAACAATTAATCACCTATGCGGCAGATAATTATCCGGCAGACGATCCGGTTCAGATTTATATACTAGTAGAGACAGGCAGTGCAGGAATACATCAAGATCACAAATTTTATATTGAGCAAGGTGTAAAACTACTCTCTAAGAGACTTGAGCCAGAAGATAAAATTGCTATAGGAACCTACGGAGCTGTAAGTGCAGTTGTATTACCGTTTACAGAGGTAAGCATAGGTAAAGTGATTGAGGAAGGAGTACAGAAGCTGTTTTCTGGCTCATTTAAAGAGGTTAGTGGGGCAGATGGAATAGCTCTGGCATATGATCTTACAGAAGTAAATTATGAGGAAGACGTAGTGAGTAACGTGATAATGATACGTGGTAGTGGTTTACATCAAGAGCCGGCGCAAGCAAAGTCTGTTACTAGTGTTTATAAAAAAGTAAGTGAGACAAATCTTGTGGCACAAGAGGTTGAGGTAGCCAAAGTCCCAACAACCCCAAAAGAGGAGAGACAAGCACAAAGAGCACAACGCAAGCAAGCAAAAGCCGCAGAGCACAAAAATCTAGGGGGTGCTATTGCACTTACGGCACTTACTATTTTGCCAGAAATTTTAGATGTAATTAAGGATTAGAAATAGTTAGGCATCATTATTGAAAAGAGAAAAGAAAAAATAAATATGCATATTTGCAAAAAATATAGAACAATGAATTTTCGTTTATTCGCACTTATCTTTTTAATAGCTGGCTCGTCTACCCTATATGCGCAAAATCTCGGAAGCATACAGAGAGGACAACGTGGCTACTCACCACCAGCAAGACAACAAGACGCTGGAGAGCCAGAAAAGCCAGATGTAAATTTACTTATTATAGAACGTTCAGATATGTATCAAGAAATACTAGATATAGATGTCTTTACAAAAGAAGTACTTAAAAGTTACCTCAAAGATTATTATACAGCCACTGTAGATATAGGGTATGATGAGAATCTCAAATTTGATGCAAAAAGAGAGCTTATTAATGCAGAACGCAAAAAATTTGAAAACTCTTTAAAAGAAGTATTTACAGAAGAGCAAGTAGAAAAAATCCTTACCGAAGAGGAGTTTGGTAAAGAAAAAAAGAAATACGATAAAGAGAAAAGACAGGAGAAGCGCAAGAAGAAAAAGCGTAAAAAGAATAAAGATGAAGATGGTAAATAGTATTTATTAATCTCAGTTTATAAAAAGGAGCATTTTTTTTAAAATGCTCCTTTTTGTTTTTAGTACATTTAAGTCCATAAAACAGATCACCTTATGAGAAGATTAATAGTACTCGCGCTTTTATTTATAACAACCATTAGCACCAGTCAGGTTTTATCAGAAAGAGATAGAGCAACTGTAATAGATGAGGTGCTGGCAGATAGATTTAATAACCTACTGCCTAAGCTTATGGATCGTGCAGATATAGATATGTGGGTAGTAATCTCAAGAGAATATAATGAAGACCCTGTACTTAAAACAATGTTACCATCTACCTGGCTCAACGCCCGCAGGAGAACCATCTTAGTTTTTTACAGAGATAAGGAGGCAAATACTATAGAAAAACTTGCCGTAGCGCGTTATAATGTAGGCAAAAATATCATCTCTGCCTGGGATAAAGAAAAGCAGCCAGACCAGTGGGAGCGATTGCTAGAAATCATAAAAGAACGCAACCCTTCTAAAATAGGTCTCAACTATTCAGATAATTATGGACTTGCAGATGGTATTGTAAAAACAGATTATGATGCTTTTATAAGTAGACTAACTCCTGTGCAACAAGCAAAAGTAGTCTCTGCAGAGCAGCTTGCCGTAGGCTGGTTAGAGACTCGTACCGCTCTAGAGGTAGGCTATTTTGAGCAGCTTGTAGATATAACACACGATATAATAAAGGACGCTTTTAGCGCAAAAGTTATAAAGCCAGGTATAACTAGTACAGATGATGTGGTATGGTATTTAAGGCAGCGTGTAACAGATATGGGGCTTGAGACCTGGTTTCACCCTACGGTAGATATACAGCGCTCAGAAGAGAAGCTAGAGAGTCACATCGTTTCTTTCTCAAACAGGCCAGAGGGTAAGGTGATACAAAAAGGTGATTTAATACACTGTGACTTTGGGATCACTTACTTACGTCTCAATACAGACTGCCAGCAGCACGCTTATGTGCCAAAAGACGGAGAGACAAAAGCGCCAGACTTCTTAATAAAAGCCTTTAAAGACGGTAATAAGATACAAGACATACTCACCTCAAATTTTAAAACGGGTAGATCTGGTAACGAGATTTTACTCGCTGCACTCAAAGAAGGTAAAGAGGCGGGCTTGAGACCATCTATATACACGCATCCGCTAGGAATGTATGGTCACGCTGCAGGGCCTACAATAGGTATGTGGGATTCTCAAGGAGGTGTACCCGGTACTGGCGATTACCCACTTTATGAAAATACGGGCTACGCCATAGAGCTTAATACGACGGTAAAAATACCAGAGTGGAATAAAGACATACGTATTATGCTAGAAGAAGCAGGCTTTTGGGGTGAAGACGGTTTTAGATACGTCTCTGGACGACAAGAAGAACTTATGCTTGTAGACTAGTTGTAAGTACGCTTTCGCGAAAGCGTAGCAATACCTTTTTCATATCATATAATGTAAGTGCTAAATCTAGCTATTCTTTACCACGTGGGTGAAATTTTGCCATCTCACGGGCAAGGTCATTACGGTCTACGTGCATATAGATCTCTGTGGTGGTGATACTCTCGTGACCCAGCATTTGCTGTATACTTCTTAAGTCGGCGCCATTTTGTAACAAGTGTGTGGCAAAGCTGTGTCTAAATGTATGCGGACTTATATTTTTCTTTATACCCGCCTTGACCGCAAGATCTTTTATAATGGTAAAAATCATTGCTCTGGTGAGCTGTCTCCCACGTCTATTTAAAAATAAAATATCTACGTGTTCTGGTTTTACATCTATGTGATTGCGCAATTCGTTGCGATAGATGTTAATGTACTTCTGGGTATGCTCGCTTATGGGGACAAAACGTTGCTTGTCTCCTTTACCTACAACGTTTATAAAACCTTCTTCAAAGTATAAATCAGAAAGTTTAAGAGAGATAAGCTCTGTCACACGTAGCCCGCAAGAATAGAGGGTTTCTAGCATTGCTCTATTGCGTTCTCCTTGAGGTTTACCTAGGTCTATGGCGTCTATAAGAGCATCTATTTCTTCTTCAGACAAGGTATCTGGTAGCTTGCGACCTATTTTTGGCGATTCTATAAGTTCTATAGGGTTATCTGTGCGGTAATCTTCAAAAACTAGATAATTAAAAAATCCTTTAAGACCAGATATAACACGTGCTTGAGATCTTGCTTGAACTTCTTTTGCAATAGTATATATAAACTCTTGTAAATCTTCACGAGTAATCTGTAAAGGGTCTATAGGCTTATCTAGTTGCTCAAGGTAGCGCGTGAGCTTTTTTAGGTCACGGGCATAATTGTCTATGGTATTGTCAGACAGGCTACGCTCTATGCGTAGGTAATTTTTATAATTAGTTATTGCGGTCTCCCATTTCACGTAAGTGAAAATACAACCTCAATGTATAATTTAAAACCTCTCTTCACTTTTTGTGCTAGTAAAATTCATTTAACAACTGTTTACAATGGGCGTAACACCATATTAACAACTCGCTGGGTAGCTTTGTGTAAAATTTAAAAAAAGAAATCAAATGAAAAAATTAATTGTAGCAGCAAGTGCCATTTTATTATCTGTAACAGCAGTACAGGCCCAAGAAGAGGTGTCGTTTGGAGCAAAAGGAGGCGTTAACTTTGCAACCGTAGGAGGTGATGATTTTGATGATCCAGATGCAAGAACGAGTTTTCATATAGGAGGCTTTGTAGAGGTACCATTAACAGACAAATTTTCACTTCAACCAGAGGTGTATTATTCAGGGCAAGGGTATGATATCCAAAGCAATGAAAATGCAGATGATGTAGAGTTTCAACTAGATTATATTAACGTGCCTGTGCTTGCAAAATATTATTTTGTAGATGGGTTTTATGGTGAGGTAGGACCACAAATAGGTTTTAACATAAACAGCGAGATTGATTCTAATCCTGATGGAGACTCTGGCGATATAAACTTTAATAGTGATGCCATAAACACTGTAGACTTTGGTGTTGTAGGTGGTTTAGGTTATAAGTTAAACAATGGCTTGTTTTTTAATGCACGTTACAACTTAGGACTCTCTGACGTTTTTAGTAGTGAAGATCTAGGAGGTTTTGACATAGACGCTCGTAATAGAGTATTTATGATAGGAGCTGGATTTGCATTTTAAAAACTTGTAAAGACAAAATGTAGAAGAGCGCCTCGATATGAGGCGCTTTTTTTATGCGTGAGATTACTGTATTTTTATGCTTTCGCGAAAGCGCACATCAACCATACTTTATGAAAATTCTTATAATAAACGGTCCTAATCTTAATATGCTAGGGAAGCGCGAACCAGAAATTTACGGTTCTGAAACTTTTGAAGATTATTTTACCCAGTTACAGTTTAAGTATAAAGATACTGAGCTTAGTTATTACCAAAGTAATATAGAGGGTGAGCTTATCTCAAAATTGCACGAGGCAAATGAAAGCTTTGATGGGGTAGTGCTTAATGGCGCGGCTTATACACATACTTCTGTGGGCCTAGGAGATGCAGTGGCGTCTATATCTATACCGGTAATTGAGGTACATATCTCAAATACCTTTGCAAGAGAGGAGTTTAGACATCACTCGTACTTGTCTAAATATGCAAAAGGTATCATAGTAGGCTTTGGTCTTAAGAGTTATGATCTTGCGATTGAGAATTTCTTGATGGAGGAATAGTTATCAAAATAGGAAGTATAAAAAAAAAGCCTCGCAATGCAAGGCTTTTTTTATGTTCTTAATATAAGAAGCTTATAGGTGAATTACTTCATCATAAGCATCTGCCACGGCTTCCATCACGGCCTCACTCATTGTAGGGTGTGGGTGAATGGTTTTAAGTACTTCGTGACCTGTAGTTTCTAGTTTACGACCTAGTACAGCCTCTGCAATCATATCTGTTACACCAGCTCCTATCATATGGCATCCTAGCCACTCACCATACTTTGCATCAAAGATTACTTTTACAAACCCATCTTTTGCTCCAGAAGCACTTGCTTTACCAGAAGCAGAGAATGGGAATTTACCCACTTTAAGTTCGTACCCAGCTTCTTTTGCTTGCTTTTCTGTCATACCTACAGATGCAATCTCTGGTGATGCATAAGTACATCCAGGGATGTTTGAGTAGTCTATTTTTTCGGCGTGCATACCTGCAATTTTTTCTACACAAGTAATCCCTTCTGCAGAGGCAACGTGTGCAAGTGCAGGTCCAGGAGTTACATCACCTATGGCGTAGTAACCAGGCATATTAGTCTGGTACCAATCGTTTACTATAATCTTGTCTTTGTCTGTAACGATACCTACATCTTCTAGCCCTATATTCTCGATATTAGTTTTAATACCTACGGCACTAAGAACGATATCTGCCTCAAGGGTTTCTTCTCCTTTTTTAGTCTTTACAGTTGCTTTTACTCCAGATTTGGTTTTTTCTACCTTCTCTACAGATGAGCCTGTCATTACTTTTACACCCGCTTTTTTAAGTGAGCGTTCAAATTGTTTTGACACATCCTCATCTTCTACAGGTACTACATTAGGCATATACTCTACAATAGTAACCTCTGTACCCATTGAGTTATAAAAGCTTGCAAACTCAACACCTATGGCTCCAGAACCTACAACAATTATAGATTTAGGTTGCTCCTTAAGTGTCATTGCCTCGCGGTATCCTATTACCGTCTCACCATCTTGTTTAAGGTTAGGTAACTCACGTGAGCGAGCTCCCGTTGCTATGATAATATGGTCTGCGCTATATTCTTTACCGTCTACATCTATCTTTTTACCTGGCTTTATTTTTCCAAAACCATTGATGACGTCTATTTTATTCTTCTTCATAAGGAATTGAACACCTTTGCTCATTCCTTCTGCAACACCACGGCTGCGTTTTACAACTGCTGTAAAGTCTTTATCTACACCTGTTGCTTTAAGACCATAATCTTCTGCGTGGTTTAGGTATTCAAAAACCTGAGCACTTTTAAGAAGTGCTTTTGTAGGGATACATCCCCAGTTCAAACAAACGCCTCCTAGGCTTTCTTTTTCAACAACCGCTGTTTTTAAGCCTAACTGGCTTGCACGTATTGCTGTTACATATCCGCCTGGACCACTTCCTAAAACGATTACATCATATTTGCTCATATCTAGAATTTTTTAAGTCTAATTATTGGAGATCAAAAATACGGATTATCCCGTCATATATAAAACACAAAAACCGAAGCTTTTAGCTTCGGTTTTTTATTGATTTAAGTTCATTTACTTAGAGTACTATTTTTCAAAATCTATGCTCAAAGAGTTTACACAATAACGTTGCCCGCTAGCTGTAGGCCCGTCGTCAAAAACGTGACCTAGGTGTGAACCACAGTTTGAACATAAAATCTCTGTACGTATCATACCGTGTGTAGTATCACGTACATACTCTACCGTACCAGGTATAGACTCATCAAAGCTAGGCCACCCACAACCACTGTCAAATTTACTTGCACTTTCAAATAGCTTCTGTTTGCAAGCACCACAATGATAGGCACCTTCTTCATTATGTAAATTATAAGTACCTGTAAAAGCTCGCTCTGTACCTTTCTCACGTAAAATGCGATAGCGTTCTGGACCTAATTCTTCAAGCCACTCTGCTTCGGTTTTTTGTATAGGGTATGCCATATTTTTTTATTTTGAAGATGGTACAAATACAAGTGCATCCCCGTTTATACAGTGTCTTTTTCCGGTAGTCGCTTTTGGTCCATCGTTAAAAACGTGACCTAAGTGACCTCCACAAGTTGCACAATGCTCTTCAGTTCTAGTATAACCTAGATTGCGGTCTGTGCTGTAAGCGATATTACCTTCTATACCTCTATCAAAACTAGGCCAGCCCGTACCACTATCAAATTTATGCGCTGTTTCAAAAAGTGGAGTGTCGCACGCAGCACAGTGAAAAGTGCCTGCCTCCTTTATATAGTTAAGTGGGCTAGAGCCTGGACGTTCTGTACCTGCCTGTCGTAGTACATAATATTGTTCTTGTGTAAGCTGCGCTCTCCATTCGGCGTCTGTTTTTGTAACCTCAAAAGTTTCTTTTTTGGTCTCTTGGGCAGATCCTTTACAGCTGGTAAACAGTGCTGCAAATGCCATTAAAATAAATATCTTTTTCATCGTATGTTCTTTTTAATGTAAAGTTACTGTAATCATAAGGAGTGAGTCGTTAAGATACTCTAAAAATTACGGTATGAGAACGGGCTGTGGGGGTGTGCGCTTTCGCGAAAGCGTAGAAATTGCAAAAGATTGGCTTTTTTAACCATTTTTTATTGCAAAGGATGCCTGTAGATTAAATACTTACGTTAAATTTAACAAGACTATTATCAACTATCTATGAAAATACTTCACGTAAGCGCCGAGTGTTATCCTGTTGCAAAAGTAGGAGGTCTTGCAGATGTTGTGGGAGCACTTCCCAAATATCAAAATCGCATAGGCCACAAGGCGGCCGTCATTATGCCTTATTATAAAACAAAGTGGGTGGAGCGCGCTACCGGTAGGGTAGTATTTACACACCAACTTGTAGTAGATGGTACAACGTACCTGGCAGAGGTTATAGATGTAGATAATGAGTTGGGTTTTCCGTTATTTGTGATACGTGTGCAAGGTCTTACAGATAGGGCTGGGGTGTATGGTCATCCAGATGATGCGCTGCGGTTTATTGCCTTTCAGCGTGTGGCTTTGCAATGGATACTCACCTTTGAGACCTTACCAGAAGTAATACACTGCCACGATCATCACACAGGTTTTATCCCGTTTATGATGCAGTATTGCCCAGAGTTTGACAAGTTAATGTCTGTTCCCACAGTACTCTCTATACACAATGCCCAGTATCAAGGTAATTTTGATAAAAGTGGTGTAGCGATGTTACCACGCTTTCGCGAAAATAGGTATGGGCTTCTCGACTGGTATGGACAGATTAATCCGCTGGCCGCTGCCATAAAATGCGCCTGGAGAGTAAACACGGTATCTCCATCATATATGGAAGAATTAAAGGAACAGGCAAATGGACTGGAAGGTTTATTAAGAAGTGAGGCACAAAAATGCGTAGGTATTCTCAACGGTATAGATGCCGAAACTTGGGATCCCAAAACAGACGAATATTTGGTCAAAAACTATACAATACGTACAAGGGCTTCCGGCAGAAAGGAAAATAAAGAGGCCCTGTGCAAAGAGTTTGGACTTGATGCCTCAAAACCGCTTTTTGGGTTTATTGGCAGGCTTGTATGGGAAAAAGGAGCAGACCTGCTTCCAGAAGCCATAGAGCAAGCGCTTAATGAGTATGATATAAACATCATATTATTAGGTAGCGGAGCGCCAGAAATTGAGGGACAGTTAGAACAATTAAAATTTACCCATAAGGGAAGGTTTAATGCTCATATAGGGTATGAGGAGCGTATGTCACACCAAGTCTATGCCGGAGCAGATTTTCTATTAATGCCTAGTAGAGTAGAGCCTTGTGGTCTTAACCAGCTCTATAGCTTGCGTTATGGATGTGTACCCATTGTAAGACGCACCGGAGGGCTTAAAGATACTGTGGTAGATATAGGAGATGGCGGTCACGGTCTATGTCACGACCAGACTTCTGTGTTTGATATTGTATATAGCATAGGCAGAGCCGAAGTGTTTTTTAGAGAAGAAAAACAGTTTAAAACAAATCAAAAACAAATGATGGAGATAGATCATAGCTGGGAGAATACAGCAGGAACGTATGTGACTCTCTATGAAGAATTACAACCCAAGCCAGTAGTAGTAAAAACAGATAAGTCAATTAAGAATAGCAAGTAATCCAACCTCAAAAAACAATTGAAATGAATAAAAAAGTAGTAGCCATTATATTAGGAGGCGGTCAAGGAACAAGACTATATCCACTCACAGCAGAGCGTTCAAAACCTGCCGTGCCTATTGCTGGTAAGTATCGCCTTGTAGATATCCCTATCTCAAACTGTATAAATTCTAATATAAAGAGAATGTTTGTTCTCACGCAGTTTAACTCTGCATCGCTCAACAAGCATATCAAACACACCTATCAGTTTTCTTACTTTTCTGAGGCTTTTGTAGATATACTTGCGGCAGAGCAAACACCGCATAATAAAGGTTGGTTTCAAGGTACTGCAGATGCAGTAAGGCAGAGTTTACACCATTTTAAAGGGTATGAGTCTGAGTATATAATGATACTCTCTGGTGACCAGCTATATCAGATGGATTTTAATGCTATGCTTGAGGCGCATATAGAAGCAGATGCAAAGATTAGTATCGCATCATTACCTGTTAATGCAAAAGACGCTACTTCTTTTGGAATTCTCAAAACCGCAGATGATAATACGATAACATCCTTTATAGAAAAACCATCTGCAGATTTACTTCCAGACTGGGAGTCACCAGTCTCAGGTGCTATGGCAGCACAAGGTAAACATTACCTAGCCTCTATGGGTATTTATATATTCAATAAGGATTTGCTTATTGAGTTGCTAGAGGGAACAGATACAAATGATTTTGGTAAAGAAATCATTCCTCAGTCTATAGAGAATCATAAGGTGTTAAGTTATGCCTACGAGGGATACTGGACAGATATAGGAAATATAGACTCGTTTTTTGAAGCAAATATTGATCTTACATCAGATTTACCAAAGTTTAATTTATTTAACAAAGGACAAAACATCCTTACACGACCTCGTGTATTACCTCCCACAAAAATCTCTGGAACCACACTTGAAAAATCTATCGTAGCAGAAGGAAGTATCGTGCACGGCAGCCGTATTGAAAACTCCATTATAGGTATACGATCACGTATAGGTAAAGGCACTGTTTTAGAGAGTTGTTATGTGATGGGAAGTAATAGATTTCTAGATCTAGAAGAAATAAATCAAGCCAGAGCAAAAGGAGTTCCTCACGTAGGGATAGGTGATCGCTGCTTTCTTACAAATTGTATTGTAGATAAAAACGCAAAAATAGGTGACGACGTGCGCATCACTGGTGGTAAGCACCTTGAAGACATTGAGACAGATACTTACGTAGTACGTGACGGTATTGTTGTTATTAGAAACGGGGCTACCATACCTTCTGGAACTATTATTTAATGAGCAAGGTACTAGCACATAGCTTACTTACAGATTTTGATATTAATCTTTTTAAATCAGGCAAGCATTACAAGTTATATGAAAAACTAGGGAGTCACATTTGCGAGCGAGCAGGTGTAAAAGGAACCTACTTTGCAGTATGGGCACCTAGTGCTCAACAAGTATCTGTAGTAGGAAATTTTAATCACTGGCAAGACGGAGAGCACAAGCTTAACGTGCGGTGGGATAGTAGTGGTATATGGGAAGGCTTTATACCAGATATCGGCCACGGAGAGTTATATAAATATAAAATTCACGCTACACACAACGGTGTCGTGACAGAAAAGGCAGATCCTTATGCACGTAGAGCAGAGCACCCTCCACAAACAGCATCTGTAGTTTATAAAACTAGCCACACCTGGAAGGATAAAAAGTGGATGGATAAGCGTCATAAACACAACGGCCTAGATGCGCCTATTTCTGTTTATGAGTTACACCTGGGCTCCTGGCGTCGCAAGCAAGAAGAAGGTAATCGCAGCCTGAGTTACTCAGAGCTAGCAACAACACTTGTAGACTATGTAAAAAAGCTCAATTTTACACACGTAGAGTTTATGCCTATTATGGAGTATCCATATGACCCTAGCTGGGGATATCAAGTAACTGGTTACTTTGCACCTACCTCAAGATTTGGATATCCAGAAGAATTAATGACACTTATTGATGCCTTACACGCAAGTGACATAGGTGTGATCTTAGACTGGGTGCCATCACATTTTCCAGAAGATCCGCACGGGCTGGGTAACTTTGACGGGACAGCTTGTTACGAGCATCCAGATAGAAAAAAAGGATATCATCAAGACTGGAAATCACTCATCTTTAATTATGAACGCAACGAGGTGCGTAGTTTTCTCATAAGCAACGCAATGTTCTGGCTAGAGCAATACCACGTAGATGGTCTAAGGGTAGATGCAGTGGCATCTATGTTATATCTAGATTATAGTAGAGAAGATGGAGAGTGGGAACCTAATGATCAAGGAGGTAGAGAAAACCTAGCCGTTATCTCTTTACTTAAAGAGCTTAATGAGGCGCTTTACGGCGCTTTTCCAGATATCCAGATTATAGCAGAGGAGTCTACGAGTTTTCCTATGGTGAGCAAGCCTGTATTTTCTGGAGGCTTAGGCTTTGGTATGAAGTGGATGATGGGATGGATGCACGATACACTTAACTACTTTAAGAGGGATGCTATTTACAGAAATCATCATCATAACGAGATTTCCTTCTCAATGACTTATGGTTTTACAGAAAACTTTATGCTACCATTATCACACGATGAGGTGGTGTATGGCAAGGGTTCTATATTAGGTCGTATGCCTGGTGATGAGTGGCAACGCTTTGCAAACCTTAGATTGCTCTACACATATATGTATACCCATCCCGGAGCAAAGTTACTCTTTATGGGTAGCGAGTTTGGACAAGGTACAGAGTGGAATTTTCAAGATCAATTGGACTGGTATGTGCTGGATTATGAGATACACAGCAATATGCAAAAGGCCTTTGCTGCTATAAACAGATTGTATACTACTACACCTACACTGTATGAAAAGCAGTTTGACCCCTCAGGTTTTGAGTGGATTGCGCACGATGATAGTAAGAATGCCGTACTGAGTTATATACGTAAAGGTAATGACCCAAAAACTGCAGTCGTGTGTGTGTTTAATATGACACCAGTACCTAGAGAAGATTACCGCATAGGCTTACCGTTTTTGGGACGCTTTCGCGAAATTTTCAACAGCGACGCACTAGAGTTTTCGGGTACAGGGGCTTATAAAAATGTAGACCTAACTGTTATAGCCGAAGGCTGGAACGGGAAAACACATAGTACATCTATTACAGTACCGCCCTTATCGGGAGTGATTTTTGAATTAAAGGCAGATTAATAATGCCATAATTATAAGGTCAAAAGAGATTGAATGGGATATAATTTTCGCGAAAGCGGAAATCAGCATCGCTTATTATAGTACGAAAACGTTAGAGTTAATAAGTATTTAAGTATTAACGAGGTAACTCAAAGAGTTAGCCTTATTTTGAAATCTCCAAATTTTAGAAATATGATTACAAATACAGAGTTGCAGCAAAAAGGCAACCAGTTTCCAAATAAAGTCGTTGATTTTAAAAAGGACGCAGATATATTATATTTTACAACCGAAAATGAAGTAATTCTCCAGCTCACGGTATTGCGTGACAGTGTGATAAGATTTCGTTTTGGAACAGGTGGTGTTTTTGAGCCAGACTTCTCTTATGCGATAGATGAAGATGGTATACGAGGGTACAACCACCTTGAGCTTAAGGAAGATGATGCCTATTATTTTGTGCATACTGCAAAGCTCAAAATAAGAATAGAGAAAAATAGTTTACAAACATCCATTTTCGATATAGAGGGCAATCTCATAAACGAAGACGAGCTAGGTTTTCACTATGAAGAGAGCTTTGAGTACGGAGGGAATATTGTAAAAATGAGTAAAAAGGCACAACACGCAGAGTCCTATTATGGGCTGGGCGATAAGCCTATGCACTCAAACTTAAGAGGTAAGAGAGTGCACAACTGGGCAACAGACCAGTATGCCTTTGGCAAGGATCAAGATCCTATTTACAAGTCAGTTCCTTTTTATATAGGTCTTACTCAAAAGAGAGCCTACGGAATATTTTTTGATAACACCTTTAAAACGTTTTTTGACTTCTGTCAAGAGCGTATGGGTGTAACAAGTTTCTGGGCACAAGGTGGTGAGATGAATTACTACTTTATTTACGGTCCAGAAATGGCAGATGTAGTAGGTAGTTATACTAACCTAACAGGGGTGCCAGAGCTACCACCATTATGGGCACTGGGTTACCACCAGTGCAAATGGAGTTATTTTCCAGAAAGTAATGTAAAGGAGATAGCCAGTAAATTTAGAGAGCTTAAAATACCTTGTGATGGTATTTATCTAGATATCGATTATATGGACGGGTGGAGATGTTTTACTTGGAACAAAGATTACTTCCCCGATCCAAAACGTATGGTAAAGGAGCTTGCAGATGACGGCTTTAAAACAGTCGTTATTATAGATCCAGGTATTAAAATAGATAAAGATTACTGGGTGTATCAAGAAGGGATAGAAAATGACTATTTCTGTAAACGTGCAGATGGTCCTTATATGAAAGGTAAGGTATGGCCAGGTGAATGTAACTTCCCAGATTATACAAACCCTGAAGTACGTGACTGGTGGGCTGGATTATTTAAAGAACTCATACAAGAAGTAGGTGTAAAAGGTGTTTGGAATGATATGAACGAGCCTGCAGTGATGGAGGTTCCAGGAAAAACTTTTCCGGCAGATGTGAGACATAATTACGATGGGCATCCTTGTAGTCACAACAAGGCACACAACATTTATGGTACACAGATGGCGAGAGCCACCTATGAGGGAGTAAAGAAATTTGCCTATCCTAAGAGACCATTTGTAATCACAAGATCTGCATACTCTGGCGCACAGCGCTATACAAGTAGCTGGACGGGAGATAATATCGCAAGCTGGGAGCACCTATGGGTAGCAAATATACAGGTACAGCGTATGTGTATCTCTGGTATGAGCTTTACAGGTACAGATATAGGAGGCTTTGCAGAGCAACCTACAGGTGAGCTATATGCAAG
>JAHDEV010000034.1 GCA_020628615.1 Dokdonia sp. | reverse complement strand
ATTTTTCAAGATACTTTTATTAAAGTCATTAAAACGCTCAAAAAAGGAAAGTACAATGAAGAGGGTAAATTTTTACCTTGGGTAATGCGTATTGCTCACAATCTTGTGATAGACCACTTTAGACGTAATAACCGTATGCCTAAATTTGATAACACAGGTGAGTTTTCAATATTTTCTGTACTGAGTGATAATAGCCTTAATGCTGAGAAGCAAATGGTACGTGATCAAGTAAACAGAGATGTAAAGCGTATTATTGAAGAGCTACCAGAAGATCAAAAGGAAGTACTTAAAATGCGTATTTATCAAGAAATGAGCTTTAAAGAAATTTCAGAGCGCACGGGAGTGAGCATTAATACTGCACTGGGAAGAATGCGTTATGCATTGATCAATTTGAGAAAAGTGATTGATACAAATAACATAGTTTTAACAAATTAACATAATAAGCCATACTTTTTTGCGTTCTTGATAAGAACCAAAGAAAATCCGAATGGCAAAACTTTACTCTAAACCTTCGTCAGGTAATAAAAAGACGACCCCATATGAACCAAAACAAGAGACTGTAGATTATCTCTTGAACTACTCTAAGGCTTTAAGTGTTATACATTATAAATCGATGAAGTTTGAAGCGCTCATCAACTAAACTTTGAGAAAACCCCGACTAGTCATCGGGGTTTTTTTATGGGTTTTGAGTACGCTTTCGCGAAAGCGTAAAACTTATTTCTTCTTCTTTCTTTTGGCCATCATTTTTTCATAGTCTGCAAGCACTGTCTTACGGCCTATGGTTTTTGTAATGATATCTTTTTCTAAGTCCCAACCTCTAGCAGGTGAGTAATCACGGCCGTACCAGATGATTTGGAGGTGAAGATCATTCCAGAGATGTTCTGGAAAGAGGCGCTTTGCATCCTTTTCTGTTTGCACCACGTTTTTACCATTTGTAAAACCCCAGCGGTACATAAGTCTATGTATATGTGTATCTACAGGAAAAGCTGGTATACCAAAGGCTTGAGCAACAACAACGCTCGCAGTTTTATGACCTACTGCGGGAAACTCTGTAAGCTTCTCTATGCTAGCAGGTACAACACCATTATATTTTTCTATAAGCATTTGTGACAATCCGTGTATACCTTTTGCCTTCATAGGTGATAGTCCTACGGGCTTTATAATCTCTCTTATTTCTTCTACGGTAAGCTTTACCATATCATAAGGATTATCTGCCACCTCAAATAATAGTGGTGTAATCTGGTTTACTCGCACATCTGTGCTCTGTGCACTCATAAGTACGGCTATGAGAAGTGTGTAGGGATCTTTATGATCTAGAGGAATAGGGATTTGAGGATAAAGCTCTTGTAGTGTATCTATAGTGAAGTCAACCTTTTCTTGCTTAGTCATTGCTTTATTGAGAATTTATAGCACCTTAAAAGTGTATTTCTTTTTGTTAATAGAGATAACTCGTAACTTTATAAAAGTGATGGTCTTTATGAGATGATCCTATTGTTATGTAAAGGTAATTAACCATTGTGAGATGTGAAATGCGATATCACATCCACAATAAATTTTAAATTGAAGATGAATACATTAGAAGTAGGGGATAAGGTCCCAGATTTTACTACAACAGATCAAGATGGAAATAGCGTAAGTCTTTCTGATTTTAAAGGGAAGAAGCTTATTGTATTCTTTTATCCTAAGGCTAGTACGCCTGGATGTACGGCAGAGGCTTGTAATCTTAGAGATAATTATAAGGAATTACAAGACCAGGGCTATCACCTACTAGGGGTAAGCGCAGACTCAGAGAAGCGCCAGAAGAATTTTGCAACTAAGTATGAGTTTCCTTTCCAGCTTCTTGCAGATGAAGATAAGACGGTGATAAACGCCTTTGGTGTATGGGGGCTTAAGAAGTTTATGGGTAAAGAATATGACGGTATACATCGTATGACCTTTAAAGTAGACGAAGAAGGTGTAGTTACAGATGTTATCAAAAAAGTAAAGACTAAAGATCACGCGGCACAACTGCTAGATGACTAGCAAGTGTATTAAAATCAAAAAAAACCTTAAGTTAAATACTTAAGGCTTTTTTTATTGCTATAATGTTGATGCTATTTATCTGCTTCTAGTAATGCAGATGCTTGATATCCAAAAAGGTTACGAGACTTTATAAGTTCAGAAACGCCTTCTGGGAGCATATCTTCCCAACCAGACTCACCGTCTGATATCATACGTAATACCTCTCTTGAGAATATATCTGTGATTGCTGGGTCGTAATTTTCTATATCTAGTACCTTACCATTGAGTTTAAAGAACTTGTAAAGCTCTTTCATACGTGGGTGTACCTTAAGATTATCGCTTGTAGTGTACTCTCCAGTTTTTGGATCTTTCATAGGGTATAAGAATACCTTAAGATCTTTAAAGAACAGTTTTCCAAAAGCCTCTAGTATACCTCCACTCAAGTGACGGTAGTAGCTTGTGTCAAATATATCTATGAGATTGTTTACGCCCATTACTAGACCCATACGCTCCTTAGTATAGTTTGAGAAATACTCAACTACACGGTAGTACTCTTTAAAGTTTGAGATCATCACTGTTTGCCCTAGTGAGCCTAGCAGTCGTGCTCTAGCCATAAAATCTTCTTCATCTATATCACCCTCTGCACGCAGGTTTGATAAAGTGATTTCAAAAATGGCCTCTGTCTTTTTCTCATTAACACGGTTTGCTTCTACAAACATTTTATATGCTTTTTCAAACATATCCATATTAACCTTAGTAACTGGTCTAAAGCTACCACGTAGCGCTAGTACGTTTTTCTTGTAAAGTAAAGCTGCTGGTAAGATGTTGTTACCGTTTGCATCAAACATTACGGCCTCTGTCATACCATTCTTTACAAGTTGTAAACTCATAAGGCGGTTATCTACGTGCTCAAACTGAGGTCCAGAGAAGTTTATCGTGTCTATCTCTATCTGATCTTGGTCTATGTGATCATACAGATAACGCAATAAATTTTTAGGATTATCGTGTTTATAAAAAGCACCATATATAAGGTTTACACCCAGTGTACCTAAAGTTAACTGTTGTAAACGAGCATCATTTTCGTGAAAACGAACGTGTAAAATAATCTCATTAAACTCACCTTCTGGAGAGATTTGAAAACGTATACCTACCCATCCGTGTCCTTTATACTTCTTTGCAAAATCTATGGTAGCAACCGTATTTGCATAGGTAAAGAAGATTTTATCTGGCTGTTTATAACGAGATATACGGTCTTCTATAAGCTTCATCTCGTGAGAAAGCATTTTTTTAAGACGCTTTTCGGTCACGTAGCGACCGTCATCTTCTACACCATATATAGCATCAGAAAAGTCTTTGTCATAAGCACTCATTGCTTTTGCAATGGTACCACTCGCACCGCCTGCTCTAAAAAAGTGACGCACAGTCTCCTGTCCAGCACCTATCTCTGCAAATGTTCCGTATATATTATTGTTAAGATTTACTCTAAGAACTTTGTTCTTGAGGGGAGGTACCTTTTCAAAGTCTTTATCTCCTAAAATTGTAACAGCCATAGTATTGTTTTTTCCATCTTTTAATGGTTAACCAAAGATACAAAAAGGGTCTACTAGCCAAAAAAATAACTGTATTTTTGTGAGAGAATTATTAGCTACCACAGTTTCATAATCTATTTACACTTACGTGAAAATCACCTTTCTCGGTACTGGCACCTCACAAGGCATTCCCATTATAGGAAGCACGCATCCCGTGTGTCTTAGTGATGACCCACGTGATAAAAGATTGCGCGTGTCTGTGCTCATAGAGTGGGACGAGTATAACTATGTGATAGATTGTGGGCCAGATTTTAGACAACAAATGTTGAGTACGCTTTCGCGAAAGCGCACACCAGCAGGCGATCCTGCTCCTTTGCACGGTATATTATTTACCCACGAGCACGCAGACCACGTTGCGGGGCTAGATGATATAAGACCTTTTGTTTTTAGACAAGGTGATATGCCTATTTACGGTCATAAAAGAGTGATTAAAAATCTAGAAGAACGTTTTGAATATATCTTCACTACAGAAAATAGATACCCCGGTGCCCCAAGTGTAACTTCTCACGAGGTTAAAAATAATGAACCTATCTCTCTGGGTAATATTATGGTAACCCCTGTAGAAGTTTATCACGGAGATTTGCAAGTATTTGGCTATCGGTTTGAAAAAATTGCCTATCTCACAGATGTAAAAACTATTGCAGAGCAGGAGATAGCGAAACTGAAAAACCTTGAAATACTTGTTATCAATTGCTTACGTGAGGAGCCACACAGAACGCATCTTAACGTTGATGAGGCACTATCATTAATAGCTAAAATTAATCCGAAAAAAGCATATTTAACACATATAAGTCATCATCTAGGTTTTCACGCAGAAGCAGAAGCAAAGCTCCCAGAAAACGTTTGTATAGCCTATGATGGCCTTACCCTAACTACTTAATTATGAGAAGAAATATTTTTTTATACCTATTTTTATTTGCTGCATTATATATCATATTTCAATACATAAACAGTAGCAAAGGTCTTGAATATCAAGGTAGGAGAATAACGAAACTAGAGCAAAAGATAGCCAAGAAAGATTCTCTTTATAGCGCTCTAGAAGGTAGGCTTGCAAATACAGAGTATTTTACACTTTTAGGTAATGAAAACACAAAGGAATACTTTGATAATGATAACCTTGTTGTGGAAGATATTAAACCAGCTATAGTAGACGGTTTATATGCAAAGAATACTGCAAAGGGTAATGATCTTATAAACTTTGTAGGTGACGGGAGACCTTTTCAAATCAATCGTGTACAGGTTTTAAATCACAGATGGATTATAGCCGACTTCTCAGATGGTAAAAAATGGGGAGAAATACTGGTGGAGTATTTCGTAAATGAAGATGGCTCTGTAGATTACAATCGTGTAGAAAGCTTAGTTTATCCTAACTAAATTATTCCTGCTCTTCAAGCCATTTTTTAAACTCATAAAAATTAGTAGGGTGCACGCCGTGACCTACCGGAAACTCACTTAGAGTAGTGCTTATGCCTACTTTCTCAAGGTATGGAGGTGTTTTGCGAGCAGCATCTATAGGTATAACTTGGTCTACCGTACCGTGTGAGTTATATACATTGAGGTGCGCATAAGAGGGATTGCTTTTAAGCTCAATAATGTCCTCATTAATATAGCCACTTAGACCTATCACATTTTTAATTTTTTCTGGATAGGTAAGAGCTACAGCATAGCTTAAGATGGTTCCTTGGCTGAAACCTAATAGCGTCACATTATGCTTGTCTAGTTTATAAGCTGTAATTGCTTCATCTATAAAACGAGCAATAAGATCTCTAGATTCTCGTGCACCATCATTATCTGATGATTTTACTCCATCTGGATCTATACTTATATGATACCAGGCATTACCATACGGTTGCATAGGTATAGGAGCCCTAGCAGAAATTATGAAGTAATGATCTGGCAACTCTTCGGCAAAACTAAAAAGATCTTCCTCATTGCTCCCATAACCGTGCAATAATAGTAGGAGTGGAGCAGGTTGTGATGTTGTACTTACGGGTTTTCTAATTATGTGTTCTAGTGAGAGCTTCATATATGTAATGTTAGTCTAAGACTAGTTATTTCCTCCAAAAATATTTTGATAAAATGATCCTACTAAAGGTACCAGTTGTCTCTTTCCTTGAAAGGCAGAGATGATACCATAAAGCCATAGGGCAAAGAATAGTACAAGAAACCCAAGTGATGCCATAGGTATATTAAGATAGCTTAGAGGCATCATAATTAAGAAGTAGCTTAATGTTAAACCTAATGATTGTCTTAAGTGAAAGGCTGCAAATTCATTTTTTGACTCGCTATTCATAAAATAAGCTATGATAAGACCTACAAAGGTAATGTAGCTTACAACGGCAGCTGTTTTACCTTCAAATACTGTGTTTTCATCCATTAGTTAAGTACTACTTGATTATTTGCTATAATACCATATACTTCTCCCTTCATTTTTTGATTCAAGAAAATGGCGTTATGAGAACTAGACTTTATGTGTTCTTTTTTAAATATACTTGTTCCTTTTGTTGAGAAAAGTGTGAGGTTTGCTGTAGCTTGTTCTTTTACTGGGCTAGTTTGTTTTGTAAATATTGCTCTTCCAGCAGTGAGCAATGTGACAGCTTTCTTTTCTGACACGATGGTAAGAAGTGCCTTAAATGTAGCCTCTTGAGCTATTGCTCCATACATAGCATTATCAAACTCTACATTTTTGCGCTCTATATCCAGCGGATTGTGATCACTTGTAACGGCATCTATAGTACCATCTTTTACAGCTGCTACTAGAGCCTCTACGTGTTCTTTATTTCTAAGAGGAGGTAAGACTTTATAACGTGTGTCAAAATCTTCTATAAGATCATCTGTAAGGCATAAATTATGAATTGCAACACTACAAGTGACGTTAAGTTTTTTACTTTTTGCAGCTCGTATTAAGTCAACTCCTTCTTTTGTAGAGACCGTGGGTATATGAAGATTACCACCTGCATATTCTAAAATATGTAAATCTCTTGCTATCTGTAAACTCTCTGCAATGGCAGGTATACCTTTAAGACCTACTCTTGTGCTCATCACACCTTCATTTACCATTCCTTTACCAGCTATTTGCTGTTCTTGCGGAAATGACAATACAAGTCCATTAAATCCCTGTGTGTATTGTAATGCAATTTTAAGGAGATTTGGATTTTTAATAGGTGTCTGGTAGTCGCCAAAAGCTACGGCACCAGATTGTTGCATATCATATAACTCTGCAAGATCTACGCTCTCACTATTTCGCGTAAGCGCACCTATAGGATATAATGATGTTGCGTGACCTTCGGCCATTTTTTTTACAAAAGTAACATCAGAGCTTGTGTCTACTATAGGGTGTGTGTTTGGGTTGAGCGCCACTGCTGTAAAACCACTTCTAGCTGCTACGTTAAGCCCGTTATCTATAGTTTCTCTCTCTTCATAACCAGGTTGCCCCATACTCACACTCGTGTCAAACCAGCCTTGTGAGATATGTAAATCTTCTTTTTCTATGATGGTTTCTCCTTTAAGACTAGTGAGATTCTGGTTAATCTCTATAATCACACCATCTTTAATCCTGATATCTTGCGTTGAGCCGTGATACGAGCTCTCGGTATCTATGATTGTGGCGTTCTTTATGAGTACTTTCATTTATAGAATTTTAAAATCAGGATTTCTAATACTAGAAATAGTAAGGCAAAAATAATAAACCATTTCCAAAGAGATTGTATGTTATCTCTAGTCTCAAAGGCATCAAATAAACTAGTAACACTGGTGTGGTAGTTATCGTTTTTGTCTAGCTGTACATACCTCAAGTTACTTTCTGATCTGTTGTAATTATAGCTTACTTGCTGTACCCTTGTTGAGCCAGAGACTACATTATAAATACCTGCAACTGCAGGGGTTTGTGTAGTAGTAATTTGCACTTTGCTACCTTTAGACTGTTGTAAGGGTATGAGGTTATTTATAGCACTGGTATTTTGTTCTAGCGATAAGATACCATCTTCTTGCAGTACGATAGGTATATCATAAACATTAGTCACACCAGCAGTCATATATAACTCTGGTAGCTGTAGACTCTGCCTAGCCATATTGTAAAAAGTAGGTACTATGAGTGGCGAACTTTTAAAGTTTGAGTTTTTTTGAGCGATGCTTCCTGAGAAGGTATAAATGCCATTTTGTGTAGTAAGAAAATTGCTTCCATCTTGATATTTTAAAATAGGATCACCTCCAGAGATTACAAGTGATTCACTTACAGATGGGTATTGAAAATTTTCTATTCTTGTGTCAAAAACATCTCGATAAATAGGATGGTCATAGTTTATCGTTGTTACTAGTTTTTTCTCTTTACTAGTGTTACTTGTTTGTAATGAACTCACATTTTGCAGTAAGGTGTTATACGAGCTAGGTGATGTTGTACTGCTAGGTATAATGGTACATATTCCTCCCGCTTTCGCGAAAGCGTTTATAGCTCCACTTAATGATGGTGATATGTCTTCTACTTCATTAATTACGATATAGTTTACATCTGGTATGATGCTGTAATCTAAATCTCGAACGCTGGTGGCTATATACTCAAACTCTGGAGCTGTAAAGATGCGCTGTAAATAGCTAGAATTACCACCGTTAATAACGAGTACACGTATAGGTCTATCCTTGTTAATCGTAAAGAAAAGTGTGTTATCATAGGGTAATAATGGGTCATCTATCTCCACGCGACCTTCTATACCAGCAGTCGCATCTACATCAAACACTACGGTAGCATCTAGGTTTTCGTTAAACGAAGCAGTTCCTTTTGCAAGTAGTTTATTACCATCATATAAAGATACTGCGGTATTAGTCTCTCTTTTTTCTAGTGTTGAGATAGTTACAGAGAGCTCAATACCTGAAGGTTTTCGTGAAGAAACATAAATAGAATCGATGCTTACGTTGTTTTTTATGACTGGAGCTACTTGAATATAACTTTTTGTGATGGAAGCAACGTCTTGCTGGTATGCACTGGCATTATCTTGAAAATCTGATATAAAGACAAGTCGTTTGCTTGTAGATGCATCATTTGTAAATTCCTTCTGAGCTCTAAGAGTAATTGCCTCTTCAGATAGTTGAGTAGAAGTAAAGGGTAACTGGAGTAGCTCGTTTTTAATATCTTTAATAGTGATATTTCTATAGGTAGCGTCATTAGTAAGCAATGTAAACTTTTGATCTTCCTTTATAGTTGTAATGAGATCTTGAGCAGCAGTTCTTAAAAGTTGGCCAGATGGACCTTTTGCTTGCATACTAAAAGAGTTATCTAAGTAGATTATTGTCTCTTTAGGTAAGGTAGCCTCGCTAGTCTCTGTAATAAATGGTTGAGCAAAAGCAATGACTATTGCTGCTAGAGCTGCCATACGAGTGAGTAATACAAGCCATTTTTTTATGGAATTGCTTTTACGTGTCTGAGTCTTTATTTTTTTTAGAAATGCAACGTTTGTAAAAGACTCTGTCTTAAACTTACGTAACTGAAATAAGTGAACGAGAATAGGAATAAGCAGCAAGAACAGGGCATAAAGTAGTTCTGGATGTCTAAACTGCATAAGGGTTTTCTGATTTGTTCAAAAATAGATAAAAGACACTTTATCGCCTAATGGTAAAAGTGAAAATACTTCCTTTATTAACTATAGAGTTTACGGTAATAACACCACCTAAAGCTTCAACTAGCTTTTTTACGGTAGCCAGACCCATCCCGGTACCTTTATTACCATTACGATCATTTGTACCCATCGTCTTAAAAGGTTCAAATATGGTCTCTTGCATATCTTGTGGTATACCCACACCATTATCTGCCACAGAGATGCTATAAAAATCTTTAGTAATTGCACCACTTAAAGTTATCTCTGGGTGATCACTTGTGTTGTACTTAACACCGTTATCTATAAGGTTAGATATAATTTGTTCTATGGCTACTACAGGTACTGCTTTGAGATCTATTGTATTTGCAAGAGAGATTATAATATCACCAGATTTATGAATATTTTTCACCTCGTTTACAATAGTCTCAAGAGTTGTATCTGCTCTTTTTGCGAGTAAAGTATCTGCTCTATAATACTCTAATAAACCGTCTATGTAATTTCTCATAGATTTTGCAGATGTGCTGAGATGCCCCATAAACATTGCAAAGTCTTCATCATTATCTTCTGCATAATCTTCAGATAATAAATTTACTAAGCCTTCTATACTCGCGAGTGGTGATTTTAAATCGTGAGCTATAAGCCTTGCAAAATCTTCTAGTCTATCGTTACGTAAAGCCGCCTCTTCTTGCGACCTTTGTAATTCTATATTCTGCTTATGGGCTTCAAATAGTAAAATTACTTGTTTTGCAAGACCTAGTAGCGCTTCTTGCTGTTGCTCGTCAAGTATCCTAGGCTTGTGATCATACACACAAAGTGTACCTAGGGCGTGACCATCTGCCGTTTTGAGAGGAACCCCTGCATAAAATATTGCTTTAAAATCCTTTACAAGCGGATTATCTTGAAAACGCTCATCTACACGTGCATCTTCTACTATAAAAATAGGCTTCTCTGTGAGTATTGCGTGCCCACAAAAAGAAATATCTCTAGGTGACTCAGACATATCTATACCTAATCTAGACTTTAGAAAATTTCTATCTGCATCTAAGAGTGTGACTAGAGATATAGGTGTGTCACATATATATGAAGCTAGTTTTGTGATAGTGTCATAAGCCTCTTCTGGAAGCGTGTCAAGTAACTCATAAGAATGTAATGCCTTGAGTCGTTCTTGCTCATTTACGGGTTGTTCTGGTTTCTTCACAAGTATAGATAAAACTAGTTAGTAGGTTTTAATATAGCGACATAACACGCCGCTCAAAGAATAATTAAAGATAAATTAAAAATTTTCAAAAGCACCGAGTCCAAATAGTGCAAAATCATATTTTACAGGATCATTAGGATCCATTTTTCTGAGGGCCTTATCTAGCTCTGCAAGAGTTTTACCATCATTTTGCTTTCGCGAAAGCAATCTCAGCTTCCTTGCAACATTGCTCGTATGTACATCAAGAGGGCAAGATAATAGGGCAGGAGAGATTGATTTCCATATACCGAAGTCTACACCACGGCTTGCATCTCTTATCATCCATCTTAAAAACATATTGATACGCTTTGCTGCCGAATTTTTAGACGGATCACTGACGTGCTTTTGCGTGCGAGTTAAGTGATCTACCTCAAAAAATACTTTTTTAAAGTGAGTGATTGCGGGTTGTAAATCACCATCTTTAATTCCTGATAAAAAGACCTGCTCTAAGCCACCGTGATTTGTATAAATATTTTGAAGCGCACGCATAAAGGTTTCTAAATCGATACTATTAAAAGTACGGTGCACAAAACCGTCAAATAGATATGCCTGATCTGGATGATAATTTAAAACAAAATCGTGTGGAGTATTGCCCATTATATTCATCATTTTTGTAGCATTATTAATAATGCTCTTTCTATTACCCCAGGCTATGGTAGCAGTAAGAAATGCGGCTATCTCAATATCTTCTTTAGTATTAAACCTGTGCGGAATTTGGATAGGGTCGTGGGGTATAAAATCATTGTTTTCATACTGAGCGGCCTTCTCGTCTAAAAATATTTTGAGCTCCTTTTTGTTCATCTTAAAATTAGAGATTAATACATAGTGTAGCCATCGCACAATAAGTACAAACTGCGTAGCCTTTTAAGAAGTTACAAATCTTCCATCTTTCATCACAAGTTTGCGATCTGCCATATCTGCAAGCTCTTCGTTGTGAGTTACAATAATCACTGTTTGATTATACTCATCTCGTAGTTTAAAAAATAGTTTATGTAGGTGATCTGCACTTTCTGTGTCAAGATTTCCAGAAGGTTCATCTGCTAGTATGAGGGAAGGATTGTTTATAAGTGCACGAGCGACAGCCACTCGTTGTTGCTCGCCTCCAGAGAGCTCATTAGGCTTGTGATCATAACGATGTGATAGGCCTAAAAAGTCAAGTAGTTCTTTTGCTCTTTTTTCAGTAGGTGCTTTATCTTTTTTTGCAATATAGGCTGGTATGCATACATTTTCTAATGCAGTAAATTCTGGAAGCAATTGATGAAATTGAAATATAAAACCTATATGCTCATTACGAAAAGCGCTCATAAGTTTTGCTTTCATACCGATAATCTCCTTACCATTAATATTAAGACTGGCATCCGTAGTAATATCAGGATTATCTAGCGTACCTATTATCTGTAGTAATGTCGTTTTACCAGCACCACTTTGTCCTACTATAGAGACTACTTCACCTTTATTTACTGTAAGTGAGACATCTTTTAATACTTTAAGATCTCCAAATGTTTTTGAGATGTGTTGTGCCTTTACCATAAGAAATTACTTAACTGTGAAAATACTACAATAACCTTATAAGGACAATTAAGAAACCTTTTTAAAGACGTGTTTAATATTATTATAATCTATGAAGTAAGTTACTCTTAGTGATAATGTATGATTAAGTGGTTCTTGAAAAAGGTTAGACAGGCTTTCATTATATCCTATTGTAGATTGCTCATCAAACTTAGAAATTTGATTACGATAGAGTAGGGAAGCCTCACTTCCTGGAGCAAATCTCCATCTAAAGCTTAAGTCTAAATTCCATACATTAAAATTTGCATTAGGATCTCTACGTTCATCAAAATCATAATCTGTAATTTGAGACCTTGAGCCGTCTTCATTGAGGGTATAATAGATATTACTGCTATGGTCTGACACGGCCCAAAAGTTTCTTAAACTCAAGTTTATGGCCTTATAGGGGTCAAAATTGAAGTTTGCAGTAACTCTGTTTTCAAAAGACACTACATCTCTTAGACCTAAAAATACTTCAGTATCTGTATTATCTACCCAACCAAAATTATTCTTTCTGCTCGAGTAATTTGTGGCCAAAATCACAAGCAATTTTTCTGAAAATCGATATCGAGGAGAAAAATTAAAACTATAATTAAACTGATCTTGATTTCCAAACCACTGTCTTACCGCTCCTCCAGCATCAAATGCAAATTTCTTTCTAAAGTCTGTAGAGACAAAGCCTCCACCACCTAAGTTAGACTCAAATGTTACAAATCTACCATCTACACGTGGCTCAAAATAATCTTGATTTTTACCATTGAGACTTAGATTACCTCCAAAGGCGAGACGCTTTGTTGTAGCAAAAAATGAGTTGAAGCGTATGCTGTTACGAGTTTTTACGCTGGGCTTGTATAACCGCTGGTGGCGCACAGTAACATCAAATCTATAGTTGTTAAATTTACCCTTAGGCTGTATAAGTTGATAAGAACCTCCTAGAGTAAAATTATTGAAGTTGTTTCTAAAATTTACACCTAGATCATTTATGTCAAGTTTAGTATTTGCAAAGTCGTGACCCACACGATACCTCCAGTTACCAGATATTTTTCTAAAATCAAATTCAGACTGAAAACCAGTTGTAGTCTCACCAGATTCTCTCACATTACTAAAAATACCTCTACCAGATATATTATAGTTATTGTCCTTATCTGCAATGTCAAATACACCACCTGTAACATTTGCATTTCTAAAACCGCTACCGCTTCTTGTTACATTTGTATTTATGAGTGACACAGAAGAGTTTTGATTAAACTGTTGGTCTAGTACAAAAACATTATAGTTAGATAATGGCTCTATAAGTACCTCTTGACGTGAGGTCTCAATAATGCTACTAGTGTCATCTTCATCAATTTCTGTACGCTCTACAGTAGCAAAGGTTTTGCTACCTATTGAGTTTAAAAAACCTATACCTAGGCCACCTTTGGTACGTCCAGATATTTTAATCGAGTTAAGTAATTTAACCTTAGCAGGGTAGTCTATAATTTCTTCGCTTACAGTGTCACTATTTTCTAGAGTTACGCTTCCAGTTGCAGGGCCACCTATACGCCTCGAGAAAAAAATTCTTCCTTTATTAAACAGGTCAATACCTTCTGTAAAAAAGGCTCTATTCTCCCCAAAAGTTTGCTCAAAAGGACCTAAGTTAAGTACTACATTGTCAAAAGCTACTTGGCCAAAATCTGGTATAAGCTGGGCGTCTAGTGTAAAACTATCGGTAAGACCATATTTAATGTCAAGTCCACCAGCAAAGTTTGTTTCTGTATTTCCATCTTGAGCATTAATAGCACTTTGCACAAAGGGAAAAAATGTAAGTCGTACGGGAGGATCAATATTGCGTACTCCAGTTACTGTTCCGTTATACTGTGTATCTCTACCTATACCACGTTCTATTCTGCTCCAAGTATGAGTTTCATTTTTATTTACAAGTCGTCTATAAAAATTTACGCTCCAGTTTTGTACCTCACTCTCAGGAAAACGTAAAGCGTTATAAGGAATACGATACTCAGCATACCAGCCTTTATCATCTCTAGAAACTTTACATTCAAAAACCACATTAAAGCCAAAGTCTCTCGTATTTTGGGTTACTCTTTGATCACCTATAGTTCCTGCGCTTGTTACATAAAATCTAGTTTCATTTATACCATCATTGTAGGTGTTAAGCGCTACCATAAAATGATCTGCCTGAGCAAATACTTCATCACGCTGGCTAAACTGACTTGCAATATCTTTAGGATTTGGGTCGTACAAGTATGCTGCGATGTAAATGGCTTTATCATCATATGCCATTTTAATCTCAGTGCGCTGATTTTCTTCTATAGTTCCTTCATTGCCAGGTTCAAACATATGAAAGTCGCCATACGTGGGAAGTGATTTCCAAATATTATCATCTAGTATCCCGTCTATTTTAGGAACCTCGTCTATGCGCTCTGCGTTCAAGGTTTTATTACCTTGGGAAAGTAAATAGTTAGAATAGAACAGACTAAGAAGTCCTAAAACAAAAAAACGCATAAAAAAGATTATTTGGTGCAACAAATCTAGAGTTGTCATAATGAGTAAACTCTAAATAAATTGTTAAATATGAAAATTATAATGTTTAATAAATCGTATCTTTGGTTAAACAATTTTGAAACTAGAGAATGCCATACAGAAAATTTGAAGAGTACAACATCGAAGTAACTGAAGATGTAAAGAATAATTTTTCTTCTATAATAGAGAGCTTAGGAGAAGATACCACAAGAGAAGGTATTGTAAAAACTCCAGAGAGAGCTGCAAAGGCAATGCAATATTTAACCTCTGGTTATGAGATGGATCCTGCCGCGATACTCAAAGGTGCAATGTTTAAGGAAGACTATGATGATATGGTTATCGTGAAGAATATAGAACTCTACTCACTATGTGAGCATCATATGCTCCCATTTTTCGGTAAAGCTCATATAGCTTATATACCTAATGGACATATAGTGGGTCTAAGTAAACTACCTCGTATTGTAGATGTTTTTTCTCGTAGACTACAGGTACAAGAGCGACTTACACACGATATTTTAGAGTGTATTAATACAACCTTACAACCTAAGGGAGTTGCAGTTGTTATCGAAGCTTCACATATGTGTATGATGATGAGAGGGGTTCAAAAACAAAATTCTACTACCACAACTTCAGGTTTTAGAGGTCAGTTTGAAAAACAAGAAACACGTAATGAATTCTTAAAATTAATATCTTCAAATCTAGACTAATCATTTTTGGAATGTATTTTGATTAAACTAAAGTGTTATATTTAATACACTTATGGATAATCAAACTAATAAATTTAAACTTTTACTTATTGGACTGCTCATAGACGGGCTAGGTATAGTGACCTCGAGCTGGGTTTTACCTGTTATAGGTGACTTTGCAGATATTGCGTGGGCACCACTTTCTGCCTGGCTTATGACTCGATTATATAAAGGTACGGCTGGTAAGGTAGGAGGAGTAGTTACCTTTGTAGAGGAGCTTATCCCGGGGGTAGATATTATTCCATCATTTACGCTTATGTGGTTATATACTTATGTTTTCAAAGATTCAAAAGTGAGTAAAATGCTTGAGAAAAAGTTAGATTAGCTTGCCCTATTCTATTTTTTACGCTTTCGCGAAAGCGTAATTACAAAAATTATCATTTTAGTTTACCTTAGGCTATTACGATATTCCTAAGGTGTTGTCTATCCTGATACATTTTTTTATATTTTCTATTAGACTGAAAAATGAGCATTTAAGAACCTGTAAATTAATGTTTTAAATATTTTAGCAAAGTAAAGTTTGTTTGCTTTTTATTCTAAAATTCACATATTCATTTACCTTGACTCGACTGGATGTTATAAGCTTCATTGTATAATTCTTAATTATATCATTGTTTTTTACGAAATTGCGTAAAAAATAGCACCATATGTCTCAAATACACTATATAAGTAGTGAGATTCTTGACCTTAAGATAATTTCTTCTATTCTAAATGAAGACAAAAAACTTAGATTAAGTGAGGAAAGCGTACATACCATTAATGCCTCGAGAGCTTATCTAGATAAGAAAATAAAAGAAAGCAAAACACCAGTATATGGAGTAAATACAGGCTTTGGAAGCTTGTGTAATGTTGCTATACGTGATGAAAACTTAACTAAGCTACAAGAGAATTTAGTGCGGTCTCACGCTTGTGGTACTGGAGATTACGTTTCTAAGGATATCGTAAAATTAATGCTACTTCTCAAAATACAATCTTTAAGTTATGGTCATAGTGGAGTACACATTAATACGGTACAACGACTTATAGATTTTTACAATCTCAATATATTACCTGTTATATATGATCAAGGCTCGCTGGGCGCAAGTGGAGATTTAGCCCCCCTTGCACATCTTGCTTTACCTTTAATAGGAGAGGGGGAAGTCTGGCTTGATAATAAAATAATACCATCTCTAGAAGCTTTAAATTGTAATGGGCTCACTAAGATAAGACTACAGTCTAAAGAGGGCCTAGCCTTATTAAATGGTACTCAATTTATGAGTGCTTATGGTGTAAACGCACTCTTAAAGGCTCACAAACTATCTTATCTGGCAGATATAATAGGAGCAATATCTATAGATGCTTTTAATTGTAATTTATCTCCATTTAATCCACTTGTGCATTATGTAAGACCGCATAAAGGACAAGTTAAGACTGCAGCACGTATTATGTCACTTCTAGAGGATAGTGAAATTGCCGCAACCGAAAAAGAAAATGTACAAGATCCATATTCTTTTAGATGCATACCTCAAGTGCACGGTGCTACCAAAGATGTCATAGACTTTGCTAGTAAAACTTTTAAAACAGAAATTAATAGCGTCACAGATAATCCTAACATTTTTCCAGCAGACGATGTGATTATAAGTGGTGGAAATTTTCACGGCCAGCCGTTAGCGCTTGCTTTAGATTATTTATGTATTGCATTATCTGAGCTAGGGAGTATAAGTGAGCGACGTGTTTACCAGCTAATAGGAGGTTTACGAGGCTTACCACCATTTTTAGTAGATAGCCCTGGCCTCAATAGTGGTATGATGATACCTCAATATACTGCAGCAAGCATTGTAAGCCAAAACAAGCAGCTTTGCACTCCAGCAAGTGTAGACTCAATAGTGTCATCAAATGGACAAGAGGACCACGTAAGTATGGGAGCAAATGCTGCTACAAAGCTTCTTAAAGTTGTAGAAAATGTGGAGACATTACTATCTATAGAATTACTTAATGCGGTACAGGCATTGCATTATAGACAACCACTTCATACGTCAAGTTTTCTTCAGTCTTTTACAAAAAGCTATAGAGAAGTTGTACCCTTTGCAAATGAGGATAGAATCTTTGCTAACGATATAAAACTGGGTAAAACCTTTATAAATAGCCTTAATATAGATCCAGAAGATTTATATTAAAACTTGTGATAGCCAGTTTTTTGCATCTTCAACCGTTTTAAATGTCTCAAAGGGTTGATTAAAAAACTGTTTTTCAATAATAACATTTGTCTCAATGACGGGATTTTGAGAAACAACGGCAATAGCTTTCAGTCCAAAATGATTTGCAGCATCTATATAAACAGTAGGGTCTACTGAGTACGAATTTTGTCTATGAGATAAATAACCAAAAGGTTTTTCTTCAAAAACTTCGTTACAATAGGAGAGGAGCAACCGGTTAGATGCGGGGTCTATATGGGAGCCTTCTTTCATAATTCCAATAGCGAGATTATCTTCTATATGGAGTTCTCCAAATTCAAATTTCTTAGTAATTTTCAACGGATGTAGGGGGATTTATTGAGCCGCAAAATTGATGAATTCAATTCAAATAGTAAAGAATTTTCCTATAAAAAATATGCTACTCTAAAAGCATTATATCTTTATGAATAAGAGCCTCTTCCATAGTTGAAAACAGTGCGAAAGGTTTACAGAAAAATAATTTTTCTATATTTTGAGCATCTTTAAAGTCTTTGTTGGGACTAACTACTATAAAACCTTTCAGGTTTTTAACCTTGGCAGTTTTTAAATAAATAGTAGGATCTATAGAGTAAGAATAAATTCTGTGGGTGATGTAAATAAAATTCCTTCCTGCAAAGTGGGTTTCTGCAACAGCTATTAATACATCATTAAAATTTGTGTGCACAGTTACACCTTCATCCATAATGACATATACATAGTCTTCATAGACCGTGACTTTGCCAAACGAGAATTCTAGTTGAATACCGAGTTGTAATTCTTTCATAAGTTGGGGAATATGTAATAAAAGATAAGGCAAAAATAGAACATAACTATTTAATTGTCACAATTTTAACTATTCGTGCATAATAAAAAAAGCTCCTTAATGAATATACATTCATTAAGGAGCTTTAGTTACTGTAAGGTGCAATTAAGACTCTGTGGTCTCTCCTTTTTTGATATCTATAATAAGTTCATCCTTATCTGTATCAAAATCCATAAAAATATTATCTCCTTCCTCTAGCTTAGAGTTTATAATCTCTTCGGCTAGTGCATCTTCTATATATTTCTGTATAGCTCTTTTAAGAGGTCTTGCTCCATAATCTTTGTCAAAACCTTTATCACTTATGTAATCTTTTGCTTTCTCGCTTAAAGTTAAATTGTAGCCAAGGCCTTTAATTCTCTTGAAAAGCTTTTCTAGTTCAATATCAATAATCTTGTGTATATCCTCACGTTCAAGTGCATTAAATACAACTACATCATCAATACGGTTTAAAAACTCTGGTGCAAATGCTTTCTTTAATGCATTTTGAATAATACTACGCGCATTTTCATCTGCTTGAGTTTTACGTGATGCTGTTCCAAAACCAACTCCCTGACCAAAGTCTTTAAGTTTTCTAGCTCCTATATTTGAGGTCATTATCACAATAGTATTTCTAAAATCTATTTTGCGACCTAATGAATCTGTTAAGAAGCCATCATCTAGCACTTGCAGTAACATATTAAATACATCTGGATGCGCTTTTTCTATCTCATCTAGTAAAACTACAGAGTAAGGCTTACGTCTTACTTTTTCTGTGAGTTGACCACCCTCTTCATAACCTACATATCCAGGAGGTGCTCCTACGAGTCTTGAGATAGAAAACTTCTCCATATACTCACTCATATCAATACGGATGAGTGCATCTTGATTATCAAAAAGCTCTTTTGCAAGAACCTTTGCAAGTTGCGTTTTACCTACACCAGTCTGACCTAAGAATATAAATGAACCGATAGGTTTATTAGGGTCTTTTAATCCAGCTCTGTTACGTTGTATTGCTTTTGCAACCTTTTTTACAGCCTCATCTTGACCTATTACGTTTTCTTTTATTGTTGCTGGTAGTTCTGCAAGTTTGTTGCTTTCTGTTTGTGCGATACGATTTACAGGGATGCCCGTCATCATACTCACTACATCTGCCACATTATCTTCTGAGACAACTTCTTTATGAAGTTTAGAATCTTCTTCCCATCGCTCTTGTGCGATTGCAAGCTCTTTTTCTAAATTTTTCTCATCATCACGCAGCTTTGCGGCCTCTTCATACTTTTGTTTTTTAACGACAGAAGTTTTCAGCTCCCTTACTTCTTCTAGCTTATTTTCTAATTCTAGAATCTTTTTTGGAACATCAATATTAGTAATATGCACGCGAGATCCTGCTTCGTCTAGAGCATCAATAGCTTTATCCGGAAGAAATCTATCGGTCATATATCTATTAGTAAGTTTTACACAAGCCTCTAGCGCCTCATCTGTATATGAGACATTATGGTGCTCTTCATACTTACCTTTAATGTTTTGTAATATCTCAATTGTTTCTTCTACAGAAGTAGGTTCTACTATCACTTTTTGAAAACGGCGCTCTAAAGCCCCATCTTTCTCTATGTGTTGTCTAAACTCATCTAGTGTTGTGGCACCTACACATTGTATTTCGCCTCGAGCGAGCGCAGGTTTAAACATATTTGAGGCATCTAGTGATCCTGTGGCTCCTCCTGCACCTACTATGGTATGTATCTCATCTATAAATAAGATAATATCATCATTTTTTTCAAGCTCGTTCATCACGGCTTTCATACGCTCTTCAAACTGTCCTCTATATTTTGTTCCAGCTACAAGGCTAGCAAGATCAAGAGTAACTACACGCTTGTCAAAAAGGATACGAGATACCTTACGTTGTACAATTCGTAAAGCAAGTCCTTCTGCTATGGCAGATTTACCTACTCCAGGCTCACCTATAAGGAGAGGGTTGTTTTTCTTACGTCTACTCAATATCTGTGATACACGCTCAATCTCTTTGCTACGGCCTACTACAGGATCTAGTTTACCCTCGTCTGCCATTGCAGTAAGATCACGTCCAAAGTTATCTAGAACCGGAGTTTTACTTTTCTTACCTCCTTTAGGCGTAGTAGGGCTATTAAAAGGATTTTCTTTTTGTCCTTCATCGCTATTATCTGCATCATCGCTAAATGATTCAGACTTAATAGGCTCTATATATTCATCGCTTTCGTTTGCCATCATTAGTTTAAATTGGTCTTTTACGTTGTCATAATCTACCTTGAGGCGGTTTAACAACTTTGTTGTAGGGTCATTCTCATTGCGCAGTACGCAAAGTAGGAGGTGAGCCGTATTAATTGCAGAGCTTTGAAAAAGTTTTGCTTCTAGAAATGTAGTCTTTAACGCGCGCTCTGCCTGTCTTGTAAGATGTAAGTTCTTCTTATCATTATTTTGCAAGCTCACATTAGGATTTGCTGGACTTAAGATTTCTACCTTACGTCTCAAGTGCTCAAGATCTATTTCTAGAGCTCCTAAAATATCTATCGCTTTACCGCTACCATCTCTTAGTAAACCAAGCAGCAAGTGTTCTGTACCTATAAAATCGTGGCCTAGGCGTAACGCCTCTTCCTTACTATAAGCTATAACATCTTTTACTCTTGGCGAAAAATTATCATCCATATCTATCCTCGTTCGTTCTTATGTAAATTTAAGCAAACTGGTTCAAAAATCATTCCGCTTAAAGTGCTTAGTCCAAATTACCAAAAATACCTGACAGTTTGCCCTATAATAGGTTGTGTAGTTATTAAAAGAACGTGTTAAAATTTGTTGATAAATAGTGCGCTTTCGCGAAAGCGTAACCCCATAAAAAATAACGAAAATGGTTACATTGCTATTTGTAAAAAATTTGACTTAAAATCTAATCAATTTATATATGGCTGAAGGAGAAAAGCTGATCTCGATTAATA
>JAHDEV010000225.1 GCA_020628615.1 Dokdonia sp. | reverse complement strand
CTTACTTTCAATACAAAGAGCAAATAAGAGACTATAATGAGGAACGATTAGAACGTAAAGAGTCTTCCATAAAGAAAACCATAGATTTTGTACTAGACAACACCAGCTGGGAGCTCAAGACAGATAGAATTCCGTATATCTTTAAGGAAAAAATATATGAGATTGCTAGCATACAGGGTGAGAACCTTACAATGTATGATCTAGATGGAGAACCATTAATATCATCTACAGATCAATTATTTGATAGTCCTGCACAAAAAAAACTGTGCCTAGAGACCTTAGAAAACTTAGAAAACTCTGAAGAAAAACGATATGTAAATCAGCTGGATGGTGAGGTATCACAACAACTCTCTTATAGCTATATAAATGACCCTAAATATAGACCACTCGCCATACTTGAGATACAGTATGAAGACAGTGAGGCTTTTATTAATAAGGAACTCAGAGAGATATTGTGGCGTCTGGTGGTGGTAAATATCCTTATGGTATTAACCGCAATTTTACTCGCTTATTTTCTGGCGAGGTATATTACAAAAACGCTTAAAACGGTAGAGGATAACATAAAAGAAACCCAACTAGATAAGCGCAACGAGAAAATTGATACCACAGAGCTCCCTTCTGAGCTCACAACCCTTGTAAACGCTTATAATGGGATGATAGACCAACTTGAGGGCAGTGCTGCAAAACTTGCGCAAAACGAGCGTGAGGCCGCCTGGAGAGAGATGGCAAAGCAAGTAGCTCACGAGATTAAAAATCCACTCACGCCTATGCGTCTCACCGTACAGAGCTTTGAGCGTAGGTTTGACCCAGAAGACCCAGAAGTTAACCAGAAGATAAAGGAATATAGCAGTACCCTCATACAGCAAATAGATACTATGAGCAGCATAGCGAGTGCTTTCTCAAACTTTGCCGATATGCCAGCACAGCAAAGCGAGATTCTCAATGTGCCTAATATCGTAAAGCTCTCTGTAGATATTTTTAATGAGCGCTATATAGATTTCGCTTCTGCGAAAGAGGAGATTTTTGCAAATTTTGATCGTACACAGCTTATTAGAGTGGTAACAAACTTGGTAAAAAATGCGGTGCAAGCCACAATGACCACAGAAGATCCAAAAATCTTAGTTGAGGTAAACGACCTAGATACACAAGTAGAAATAACTGTAACAGATAACGGGACCGGCATTTCTGAAGATAATTTACCTATGATTTTTGAACCCAAGTTTACGACCAAAACCAGTGGTATGGGACTGGGTCTCGCAATGGTAAAAAATATTGTGGAGACCTATAAAGGAACAATTACCTTTACAACACAAGAGGGAAAAGGCACTGTTTTTAGAGTTATCTTCCCAAAATAAATAAGTGTAAGCGTCGCATTTTTGGCGTATAAAAAAGACTTTTATAAACTAACATATAGCTATGTACAATAACATACTTTCAGAAACTTCAGATAGCATCACGACTATCACGATAAACAGACCTTCAAAACTTAACGCTCTTAACAAGGAGACTATAGAGGAGCTTCATACCGCTTTCGCGAAAGCGGAAGAAGATACAGGCGTACGCGTTGTGATCATTACCGGATCTGGAGAGAAGGCATTTGTAGCGGGAGCAGACATTTCTGAATTTGCAAATTTCTCTGAAGAGCAAGGTGCAGAGCTTGCAAGAAAGGGACAAGAATTACTTTTTGACTACGTTGCCGAAATGGGTACCCCAGTCATAGCAGCCGTAAACGGTTTTGCACTGGGAGGTGGTCTAGAACTGGCAATGGCAGCACATTTTAGAATCGCTAGTGATAATGCTCGTATGGGACTTCCAGAGGTGAGTCTAGGTGTGATACCAGGTTATGGAGGTACACAGCGCTTGCCACAACTAGTAGGTAAAGGGCGTGCGATGGAGATGATAATGACTGCCGGGATGATAGATGCAAATACGGCACTTGAGTACGGACTTATAAATCACATCACTGCACAAGAGGAACTATTACCTCTAGCAAATAAACTAGGCGGAAAGATTATGCGCAACTCACCTATGGCCATTGCCGCAGCGATTAATGCTGTAAATGCAGGTTATGAAAATGGTGTAGATGGGTTTGATACAGAGATAGAAGAATTTGGCGGGTGTTTTGGCACAGAAGACTTTACCGAAGGAACCACGGCATTTCTTGAAAAGAGAAAGGCTGAGTTTTAAGTCAGGTAAAATTATATGATTTAAAAAAGTCTGTAACCATTAGGTTACAGACTTTTTTATTTTTTAAATCTCCCATCCCTTTCGATACTCACGTTTTACCCAGGCATTTGCCTCTTCATAATTAGTCACGCGCATATTATCTCCATCCCACTTGATGGTGCGACGCCCAGGGTAGTTATACGGGTCCCAGTCGCCAGACTTTTTACCAGGTTTAAATTCTTTCTTTTGGTATGCTTTTATAGCAA
>JAHDEV010000224.1 GCA_020628615.1 Dokdonia sp. | reverse complement strand
TATGTAAGCTTATGATTGAGATATTAATTAAAAAATCAACATTGAAAAAACTTATTCTTTTACTATCTATCGTTTGCCTTGCAGCTTGCAATAGCCTAGACAATTTCCCTAAAGTGGAGCACTCTGCTCAATTAAGCTTTAAAGATGCGTATGAAAATGACACCATATCTTTTCAATTAAAGAACCCTCTTATGTGTCCCATAAGCGTCAGGCTTGTTAAAGATACTACGTATCCTGACCTAGCAACACTATTCGGGCATGTAACCCTTAGAAACCAGCAAGACACCATCATTAAGATTCATTATCCTGATGTAGAATCTACTGTAAAACCAAAATACAGCATTGAATATGGGGATTTACAGCGTAAAATCAATAAAAGCAGCATAGGATTACCATTTCCAAAGGGCAAACAATACAAAATCATACAAGGCTTTAACAACAGCTTTTCTCATAATAAAATCACGAGTAAGTATGCTATTGATTTTGATCTAAGCATAGGGGATACCATCGTAAGTGTAGATGATGGATATGTGGTAGGCTTGATTGAGAAATACAAAGATTATGGTACAAGCCAGCAATGGAGAGATAATGATAGAAGTAATTTCCTAACCGTTTACCATCCTGACAGCGGTTTGTACTCTCAATATGTACACTTAAACTATGATGGAGCCATCGTTGAGCTTGGTGATTATGTGGAAAAAGGGCAACCCATCGCGATTAGCGGAATGACGGGTTTTACCACCGTTGAGCATTTACATTTTAACGTTAAAATTCCATCTGCAACTAATGGCCTCATATCTACCGAGTATACATTTGACAATGCCGTAGATGCAAGTACATTAAAAAAAGGTGATGTAGTCAGAAATTACAATGAATAGAAAAATGTCTACCCATTAACTCAGTGCTGTTTGAGTAATTACGCTTTCGCGAAAGCGTGCTTGAAACAATTAATACCTTCATGAAACAAATTTTAGTTCTCCTACTCTGCTTACATCTTACCAGTTCATTTAGTCAAATAGATGAACATGAAAAAGTGGAGCATTTTATTAAAATCTGGGGCTTACTAAAATATTACCACCCAGATATAAGTAACGGCGCCTATAACGTCAATAAAGAATTTATTCAGGAATATCAAAAACTGCCCTCATTAGTTACAAAGGAAGCTTTTGACAAGGAAATGATTGCTTGGATAGAAAGTTATGGCACCTCAGATTTTGACATAAAAGAGGACTTTGAACAAGAGCTTTTTACCAAAAACTATAATTTCAAGTGGATTCTTGAGTCTGGTTATAGCGTTCAGTTATCGCAGCTACTAAGCGACTTAAAAAATAACGCCAACTATAAAAGTTATTATGCTGACATTAAAAAACTAAGCAGTTCTATTGATTTTAGTAATGACGGTGCTCTAGTAGATTTTGATTACAATAATGATGCACATAGGCTACTCTTACTTGCTTCGTTCTGGAATACGATGAATTATTGGAATGTGAATGTATACCTAGTCGATACACCGTGGGAACAAACTCTTAGCAAATTAATACCAGCTTTTAGCACTGAAGGAAAAGAGAATTTTGAAAAAGCCAAGGAGCATTTATTTAGCAAGCTCAACGATTCGCATTCCAATTATCAATATAGCTACACGCTAGATTCATTAGACAAGTTCCCGAACTTTGGCGGGAGAATCATTAATGATTCCTTAGTGATTACATCTGTGTACAATACAAAGATATTTCAAGAGGACTCATTAACTAAAGGCGACGTAATTTATGCCGTGGATGGCGTTAAGCTTGAAACCTATTACAACTCTAAATTTTCTGATGTAATAAGCGCCTCAAACAAGAATTATCTAAGGCGCGCTATTGAAAAAACCTATTTACTAGCCTCGGCTAAAGATTCGGTTCTTGTTAGTGTTTTAAAAACAAATGGTCAGAACAAAGATCAGTATGTCCAATTAAGCCCTTTAGCATATCCTTACCAAAAGTATGAACGCTTAAAGCCTTCTGAAAGTGAGGATTGGAAAGAAATAAGTGATAAGATTGGATATATAAATCTAAATAAGATTGATAAAAACCAACTGAAAGAAGCTTTTCGCGATTTTGAGCATTTTAAAGGTGTCATCATAGATCTTCGTAACTATCCGAGGAATATAAGTACTGCAGATATCGCAAAGTATCTGTATCCAGAGAGAACAACATTTTTAAAAGCATTAACCGCAGTAAAACCTGCTTATGGAAACTATGGAGCAAATGCGGCGACAAGTTTTATCATGGACCCATTTAAAGCGGGAAAGAAAAATAAGAACTACTTTAAAGGAAAAGTAGTATTGCTAGTAGATAGAACAACAGCAAGCATGGCAGAATGGATGGGAATGGCTATCCAAGCATCACCTAACTGTATTACCATAGGCGAGCAAACCTTTGGTGCGGTTATGAATAGAAATGAAGTACCACTCAT
>JAHDEV010000001.1:75850-88420 GCA_020628615.1 Dokdonia sp. | reverse complement strand
CTTCTCGCATCGTACCATCTTCACAAAACCACTCTATTTTTTTATAAGGGCCTCGTGGGTTTTCTTTAAAAGATTCAATATTCTTCTGGATTGTTGCTACGGGTAAGTCTTGAGCAACGAGTGAATTTGTGATTACAAAAGATAATATCACAAGAAATGCTTTGTAAATTTTGATCATTTATTGGTTAGATTGGATAGTGTGATCTAAAGGTAATAGAGTATACAGCAACATCCATATCTATTAACGCTTTACTAACAGAAGAAGCGCACCAGAACCGAATATTTAATATACTTTAACTTTTGGCAACTGTAAACGTAAATTTTGTGTACTCACCTAGCACTGAAGAAACACTTATGGTCCCACCGAGATTATGCACTAGTTTTTCTACTGTAGATAATCCAATACCGTGGCCTTTCTCTCCATTTTTATCTAGGTGCCCTACTGTACTGAATAAAGTAAATATGCCTTCTAACTTTTCTTCTTCTATTCCTCTACCATTATCCTTAATAGAAAACTCAAAATGATTGTCTTGCTCAATAACATCTATATGAATAACCGTGTGTTCCTTATCATTATACTTAATACTATTACCTATTAAGTTTAAGAATATCTGGTCAAGAGCAGATCTATTACATCTAAGTTCTATGTTTACCTCTGGAAAGTGAAACTCACATTCAAAATTTATATTTAAAAGGTCTACAAGATCCTCAAGCATATCATTAAACATAAACTCGTGGGCATCTTCTCTATCATATGCCGTGCTCTCATAATGGGCAAGTATGTTTGTAATATAGTTACTCATAGAGAGTGAAGACTTCTTGAGATAACCTAGGTAATTTACACCAGACTCATCTAGAGCCTCTGTGTACTTCTTTTTTAATATATCTGAAGTGAGAATAAGGTTTGCGAGAGGCATTTTTAAATCGTGTGAAACGGTGCCTGCAAAATCTTTGAGCAGTGTATTATGTTTTGTAAGACTCGCCTTGGTTTGCTCAAGTTGATTATTAACTAGTCTTAACTCAAATAATCTTTCAACTTGTTTTGCAAGTGTTATTAGGGCAGCTCTTTGCTCTTTACTAAGTTTATTAGGTTTATGATCTATCACACATAAAGATCCCATTACCATACCATCTGTTGTGCGTAGTGGTACACCCGCATAAAAAATAACTGGGTCTTCCATCTTTGTAAGCGGGTTATCTATAAAGCGCACATCTTTTGTCGCATCTGGTATTTCTAATATCTCATCTGGAGTTAAGATGGCGTGTGCACAAAAAGAGCTATCACGTGAGGTCTCACATAAAGCCATTCCTACCTTACTTTTAAACCATTGTCTATCTTCGTCTACTAGTGTTACTAGCGCTACTGGTGTCTTGCAAATGTAGGCCGCAAGCTTTGTTATGTAGTCAAAATCATCTTCTTGCTCTGTATCCAGTAGACCTAAACTTAAAAGCGACAGCATACGCTGTTTTTCATTCTGAGGAATATCTGGTGCAATCATATAACTTGTAAACTTTCTTTTAGGTATTTAAGATACAAAAATAACATTCAATTGTAAATGTTGTTGCTTTATTACACAATATGTTAACGTTATTGATTGTACTTGTAATTATCTAAATGGTTAACTTCATATTTATTAAATAATATGGCTTATATTTATGATGTTCTCATTTTCGCGAAAGCGTAACTACCATATTCTTAAAAGTTTCATATAAATTTGCATTAATTACTGTGCGTGCATAGTATATTTTATTATCTTTACAATCACATTGTGAAGTACTATATGAAAGATAAAACTATAGATTACTGTTTAAGAGCCACCTGGCAAGCAGTTATGAAAATGTATAATGAACAGGCTGCCGAGTATGATGTTACTATGGCAGTAGGGTTTGCACTCCTTAGCATAGATCCAGAAGAGGGCACACCCTCTACAGCACTGGGGCCTCGTATGGGAATGGAAGCTACCTCCCTATCACGTACACTCAAGACTATGGAGGAAAAAGGTCTTATAGAACGTAAACCTAATCCTGCAGATGGTAGAGGTGTTCTTATACACCTTACAGAGTTTGGACTTGAAAAAAGAGATTTCTCAAAAGACCGCGTTGTTACTTTTAATGAAGCTGTGCGTGGTAATATATCACAAGAAAAGATTAATAATTTTTACGAAGTCATTGAGACCATTAATGACTTGATTCAAAATAGAAGAGTATTTAACCAAAAAGAAACCGCAATAAAATAATGGCAAAACGTAGAATAAAGAAAGTAGCCGTCATAGGTAGTGGAATAATGGGAAGTGGTATTGCTTGCCATTTTGCAAACATAGGTGTTGACGTTCTTTTGCTAGATATCGTTCCTCGTGAGCTTACTGCAAAAGAAGAAGCTAAAGGACTTACACTTCAAGACAAAGTTGTACGTAATAGAATGGTAAATGACTCGCTTACTGCAGCACTTAAGAGTAAGCCGTCACCTATTTATAACCAAGCTTTTGCAAAAAGAATCTCAACGGGTAATCTTGAAGATGACATCGCAAAAGTAAAAGATGTAGACTGGATCATTGAGGTGGTAGTAGAAAGACTTGATATAAAGAAACAAGTTTTTGAAAACCTAGAGAAGCATAGAACACCAGGTACACTTATTACTTCAAACACATCTGGTATCCCTATTAACTTTATGTCTGAGGGACGTAGTGAAGATTTCCAAAAGCACTTTTGTGGAACGCACTTCTTTAACCCAGCACGTTACTTAAAATTATTTGAAATCATACCTGGGCCTAAAACAGACCAGAGTGTACTTGATTTCTTAAATAACTACGGTGAGCAGTACTTAGGTAAAACCTCTGTTGTTGCAAAAGATACACCTGCCTTTATAGGTAACCGTATAGGTATCTTCTCTATTATGTCACTTTTCCATACTGTAAAAGATATGGGTATGACCGTAGAAGAGGTAGATAAACTTACAGGTCCAGTTATAGGACGACCAAAATCTGCAACCTTCCGTACGGTAGATGTTGTAGGTCTTGACACCCTTGTACACGTTGCAAACGGTATTGCCGAAAACTGTCCTAATGACGAGCGCAAGTCTCTTTTTGAGCTTCCAGGCTTCATTAGTACAATGATGGAAAACAAATGGCTAGGGTCAAAAACTGGTCAAGGTTTTTATAAAAAGAGTGTAAATGAGGCTGGTAAGAAAGAAATTCTTACACTAGACCTTGACACTATGGAGTACCGCTCTAACAAGAGAGCAAAATTTGCTACCCTAGAGCTTACTAAAAATATAGACAGCGTTTACGATCGCTTTAAAGTGCTTGTAGGTGGTAAAGACAAAGCCGGTGAGTTTTACCGCAAGTCTTTTGCACACCTATTTGCTTATGTACAAAATCGTATTCCTGAGATTACAGATGAGCTTTACAAGATAGATGATGCTATGAAGGCTGGTTTCGGCTGGGAGCACGGACCATTCCAAATTTGGGATGCTGTAGGTGTAGAAAAAGGTATCGAACTAATGAAAGCAGAAGGTCTTGAGGTTGCCTCTTGGGTAACAGATATGACTGCTGCTGGAATAGAGACATTCTACTCTGTAAAAGATGGTGCTACGCATGTATACTCCGCTTCCGCGAAAGCGCATGTAAAAAAACCTGGTCAAGATTCATTTATCATTCTTGATAACATTAGAAAACAAACAGAAGTATTCTCAAACACGGGAGTATCTGTACAAGATCTAGGAGATGGAATCTTAAACGTTGAGTTCCGCTCTAAGATGAACTCTATAGGTGGTGATGTGCTTGCAGGAGTAAATAAAGCCATAGATCTAGCCGAAAAAGACTTTGATGGTCTCGTAGTAGGTAATCAAGGTACAAACTTCTCTGTAGGAGCAAACATTGGGATGATCTTTATGTTTGCTGTAGAGCAAGAGTATGATGAGCTTAATGCTGCTGTAAAATATTTCCAAGATACGTGTATGCGTTTACGCTACTCTGCTATCCCTACTGTAGTTGCACCTCACGGTATGACTCTAGGTGGTGGTTGTGAGATGACACTACACGCAGACAGAGTTGTCGCAGCTGCCGAATCTTACATAGGACTCGTAGAGTTTGGTGTAGGTGTAATACCAGGTGGTGGTGGATCTAAGGAAATGGCCCTTAGAGCATCAGATAAGTTTGATAAAGGTGATGTACAACTTAACGTATTACAAGAGCACTTCCTTACTATAGGTATGGCAAAAGTCTCTACCTCTGCACACGAGGCGTACGATCTTAACATCCTTAAGCACGGTAAAGACCTTGTAGTTGTAAACCGCGATCGCCAGATTGCTACAGCAAAGGCTGTTGCACGCCAAATGGCAGATATGGGATACACACAACCTGTAAAACGTAATGATGTACTAGTATTAGGTAAGCAAGCACTAGGTATGTTCTTAGTAGGAACAGACTCTATGCAAGCGTCTAACTATATATCAGAACACGATAAGAAAATTGCAAACAAGCTTGCTTATGTAATGGCCGGAGGAGATTTATCTGAGCCTACAAGAGTTTCTGAGCAGTATTTACTAGATCTAGAGCGCGAAGCGTTCTTATCTCTAGCTACTGAGAGAAAATCACTTGAGCGTATACAGCATATGTTACAAAAAGGAAAACCATTAAGAAACTAAAGTTTCTGCAATACGCCTTAAGCGCTAAGCAATAGGCAATGATAAACCGCTTAAAGCTTTCAGCTTATAGCCAAAAGCAAACTAAAATGAAAACAGCATATATAGTAAAAGCATATAGAACAGCCGTTGGGAAAGCTCCCAAAGGTGTCTTCAGATTCAAGCGAGCAGATGAGCTTGCTGCAGAAACGATTCAGTATATGATGAAGGAGCTGCCAGAATTTGATAAAAAAAGAATAGATGACGTTATTGTAGGTAACGCAATGCCAGAAGGATCACAAGGTCTTAATATGGCTCGTCTTATATCACTTATGGGACTAGACGTTATAGACGTACCTGGAGTAACTGTAAACCGTTTTTGTTCTTCTGGAATAGAAACTATAGGGATGGCAGTAGCAAAGATTCAAGCCGGTATGGGTGATTGTATTATCGCCGGTGGAGCAGAGTCTATGTCTTCTGTACCTATGACAGGTTTTAAACCAGAACTTAACTACGATACTGTAGTAAAGTCTGGACACGAAGATTACTACTGGGGAATGGGTAACACCGCAGAGGCAGTAGCAAATGAGTTTAACATCTCACGTGAAGATCAAGATGAGTTTGCATACAACTCACATATGAAAGCCCTACGCGCACTAGCCGAAGATCGTTTTCAAGACCAAATTGTACCTATAGATGTAGAGCAAACATATATAGATGCAAATGGTAAGAAAGCAACAAAATCTTACACAGTGACAAAGGATGAAGGTCCTCGTGCAGGTACAAACAAGGAAGCACTTGCAAAGCTTAGAGCCGTATTTGCTCAAGGTGGTAGCGTTACCGCTGGTAACTCATCACAAATGAGTGATGGTGCAGCCTTTGTAATGGTAATGAGTGAGGAGATGGTAAAAGAACTCAACATCGAGCCTATCGCACGTATGGTAAACTATGCAGCTGCAGGTGTACCACCACGTATTATGGGTATCGGTCCCGTAGCTGCGATTCCTAAAGCACTTAAACAAGCTGGACTTAAACAAAATGATATAGAGCTTATCGAGCTTAACGAGGCATTTGCATCGCAGTCACTAGCAGTAATACGCGAGTTAGGACTTGATCCAGATATTATAAACGTAAATGGTGGTGCGATTGCATTAGGTCACCCACTAGGATGTACTGGAGGTAAACTTTCAGTTCAATTATTTGACGAGATGCGTAAGCGTGATATGTCAGGTAAATACGGTATGGTAACAATGTGTGTAGGTACCGGACAGGGAGCTGCAGGGATTTATGAATTCTTGAAGTAATTCCGCTTTCGCGAAAGCGTAAAAACAAAAAATTATAGTACATATTTCTTATAGAGAAAGAAAAAAATTAATTAGCAATAGCAATGAGCACAGAAACAACAAAAAATGATATCCTACGCGGTGGTCAATTTATCGTAAAGGAAACGGCTTGTGAAGATGTCTTCACAATGGAAGATCTTAATGAAGAGCAAAAGATGATGCGTGAATCTACAAGAGAGTTTGTAGACCGTGATCTTTGGGCACACTGGGAGCGTTTTGAAAAGAAAGATTATGCATACACAGAGGAGACTATGCGCAAAGCTGGTGAACTAGGTTTACTAGGTGTTGCTGTACCAGAAGAGTATGATGGTCTTGGGATGGGATTTGTATCTACAATGCTTGTTTGTGATTACATTTCTGGAGCTACTGGATCTTTTAGTACTGCCTTTGGAGCACATACTGGGATAGGTACAATGCCTATTACTCTTTATGGTAACGAAGAGCAAAAGAAGAAATATGTACCAAAACTTGCTACCGGTGAGTGGTTTGGAGCATACTGTCTTACAGAGCCTAGTGCAGGATCTGACGCAAACTCTGGAAAAACAAAGGCCGTTCTATCTGAAGATGGAAAGAGCTACAAGATTTCTGGACAAAAAATGTGGATTTCTAACGCTGGTTTCTGTAACCTATTTATCGTTTTTGCTAGAATAGAAGATGATAAAAACATTACAGGATTTATCGTAGAAAATGATCCTTCTAATGGAATCACATTAGGTGAAGAAGAAAAGAAGCTAGGTATACACTCTTCTTCTACTCGTCAGGTATTCTTTAACGATACTGTAGTACCTGTAGAGAATATGCTTTCTGAGCGTGGTAATGGTTTTAAAATCGCGATGAACGCACTTAACGTAGGTCGTATTAAACTTGCAGCTGCTTGTCTTGATGCACAGAGACGTGTGATAAACGAAGCTGTAACGTATGCAAAAGAGCGTGTACAGTTTAAAACACCTATTGTAAACTTTGGAGCAATTAAGCAAAAACTTGCGCTTATGGCTACAAACGTATATGTAGATGAGTCTGCATCTTACCGTGCTGCAAAAAACATTGAAGATCGTATCGCTATGCGTCAGGCAGAAGGTAACACACATCAAGAGGCAGAGCTTAAAGGTGTTGAGGAGTATGCTATAGAGTGTTCTATCCTTAAAGTTGCAGTATCTGAAGACGTACAGAATACTACAGATGAAGGTATCCAGATTTTTGGAGGAATGGGCTTCAGTGCAGATACTCCTATGGAGTCTGCTTGGCGTGATGCTCGTATCTCTCGTATCTATGAAGGTACAAACGAGATTAACCGTATGCTCGCTGTAGGTATGATGGTAAAGAAAGCAATGAAAGGACACGTAGACTTTATGGGACCAGCAATGGCCGTAAAGGATGAACTTATGGGTATCCCTTCTTTTGACACTCCAGATTACTCTGAGACACTTTCTGAAGAGAAAGCACTTATCAAGAGCCTTAAGAAAGTATTCCTTATGGTTGCAGGATCTGCAGCTCAAAAGTTTGGAACAGAGCTAGAGAAAAATCAGCAACTACTTATGGCAGCTGCAGATATTCTTATAGAAATCTATATGGCAGAGAGTGCTATACTGCGTACTGAGAAAAACATTAAGCGCACTGGTCTAGAGAGTCAAGCAACACAAGTTGCAATGTCTCAACTATACCTATTTAACGCTGTAGATATCATCCAGACTAAAGCAAAAGAAGCTATTATCTCTTTTGCCGAAGGTGATGAGCAACGTATGATGCTTATGGGACTTAAACGTTTTACAAAGTATACAAACCAGCCTAATGTAATCGCACTGCGCAACCAGATTGCTGCAGATGTTGAAGAAAATGGCAAATACCGCTTTGACGGATAATATATATTTTTAAGTCACTAAAACTATGTGTACTAGATTACGTATTGAAAATGACTTAAATATAGATGTATTCGCTTGCGCGAAAATTTAATATCAACAGAAGCCACTTCCCTACCGAAGTGGCTTTTTTTGTACCCTACTACTACAACGATTTCGTAACACAACAACCTAATTTATATAATGAAAATTAAAAAAGTCCTCGTCGCAAATCGCGGGGAAATTGCTATTAGAGTACTACGTGCCTGTACAGAACTTAATATTGCGACTGTAGCTATCTACACCTATGAGGATAGGTACTCACAACATCGCAACAAAGCAGATGAGTCTTACCAGATAGGAGCAGATAATGAGCCGCTCAAACCTTATTTAGATATGGATCAAATCATTGATCTAGCAAAATCTAAAAATGTAGATGCCATTCACCCCGGATACGGCTTCTTATCTGAAAACTCAGAATTTGCAAGAAGATGTGCAAAAAACGGTATCATCTTTATAGGTCCTGAGCCAGAAGTAATGGATGCCCTAGGTGATAAAATCACCGCAAAAAAAGTGGCTCAAACTTGTGGTGTACCTATTATAGAAAGCAATAAAGTAGCACTCGATACATTAGATATTGCCCTAAGTGAAGCTGGAAAAATAGGATACCCAGTAATGCTCAAAGCGGCTTCTGGTGGCGGTGGTCGCGGTATGCGCATCATACGTAAAGAAGAAGACTTACAGCTTAGTTTTGACTCTGCACGTAATGAGGCGCTCAACTCTTTTGGCGATGATACAATGTTTCTTGAGAAGTATGTAGAAAACCCAAAACATATAGAAGTACAAATAGTAGCAGACACACACGGTAATATAAGACACCTTTATGAACGTGATTGCTCTGTACAACGCAGGCACCAGAAGGTGGTAGAAATGGCTCCTTCATATAACTTATCGCAAACGCTACGCGATAACCTTTATAAGTATGCTGTAGCTATTGCTACAGAGGTAAATTACAACAACATAGGTACTGTAGAGTTTCTCGTAGATGCAGATGATAATATATACTTCATCGAGGTTAACCCACGTATACAAGTAGAGCACACAGTAACAGAAATGGTTACAGGTATTGACCTTGTAAAGACACAAATCTTTGTGGCTGGAGGTTACAAGCTTTCGGATAAGCAAATAAAGATTTATGGGCAAGAGTCTATAGGTACTTACGGCTTTGCCATACAGTGTAGACTTACCACAGAAGATCCTACTAATAAATTTACACCAGATTACGGAAAGATAACAACCTACCGTAGCGCCTCTGGTATGGGTATACGTCTAGATGCCGGTAGCATTTATCAAGGGTATAAAGTGAGTCCATTTTTTGATTCTATGCTTGTAAAAGTATCTGCTCACGGTAGAACGCTGGATGGTGCAATACGTAAGATGGTGCGCGCCTTAAAAGAATTTAGAATACGTGGTGTTGAGACTAATATTCACTTTCTTCAAAATGTCATACAGACTGATACCTTTAAAAACGGAGAGACTACAGTAAACTTTATACAAAACACTCCTTCCCTATTTAACATTAAACTCTCTCAAGATCGTACCTCTAAGGTAGTTCAGTTTCTGGCAGATGTGAGTGTAAATGGTAATAGTGATGTAAAAACAAAAGATCCCAAAAGAGTATTTACAACCCCAAAAGTACCACGCTACAACCTATCTGATCCGTTTCCAAAAGGGACAAAAGATATGCTTACAGAGCTAGGTCCAGAAGCATTTTGTAAATGGTTACTAGAGGAGAAAAAAATACACTTTACAGATACTACAATGCGTGATGCACACCAGTCTTTACTGGCCACGCGTATGCGCTCTTATGATATGCTCAAAGTAGCATCAAGTTTTGCAAAAAATCACCCTAACACCTTTAGTATGGAAGTTTGGGGAGGTGCAACCTTTGATGTGTGTATGCGATTCTTACACGAGAGCCCTTGGACACGTTTACGTGAGTTACGCAAGGCAGTACCTAACATCTTGTTCCAGATGCTCCTTCGTGGTTCTAATGGTGTGGGTTACAAAGCATATCCAGATAACCTTATCGAAAAGTTTGTAGAGAAATCTTGGGAGAATGGTGTAGACCTCTTCCGTATTTTTGACTCTCTTAACTGGGTAAAAGCAATGGAACCTAGTATACAATACGTGCGTAATCTTACAGGAGGAATAGCCGAGGGTGCCATAAGTTATACGGGAGATATTCTAGATACTAAGCAAACTAAGTACAACCTCAAGTACTACACACAACTTGCAAAAGATCTAGAAAATGCTGGAGCACATATGATTGCCATTAAAGATATGGCAGGATTATTAAAACCATATGCAGCGACAGAACTTGTTACAGCACTTAAGGACACTGTAAATGTACCTATACACTTACACACACACGACACGTCTTCTTTACAAACAGCTACTTACCTCAAAGCCATTGAGGCAAATGTAGATGTGGTAGATGTAGCTCTAGGAGGACTTTCTGGATTAACTTCTCAACCTAACTTTAATGCTGTGGTAGAGATGCTTAAGTATCAAGATAGAGAACACTCGTTTGATATGGAAAAACTCAATCAGTTTTCAAATTATTGGGAAGATACGCGTGAGCTCTACTACCCTTTTGAGTCTGGGCTTAAAGCCGGAACGGCAGAAGTCTTTCAGCACGAGATACCAGGTGGGCAGTACTCAAACTTGCGCCCACAAGCAACTGCCTTAGGCCTTGCAGATAGATTTACAGAGGTAAAAAAGATGTATGCCGCTGTAAATAAAATGTTTGGCAACCTAGTAAAGGTTACGCCTAGCTCTAAGGTAGTAGGCGATATGGCCATTTTTATGGTGACCAATAACCTCACACCAGAAGATGTGATGGAGCGTGGTTATACCATTTCCTTCCCAGAGTCTGTTATAAACTTCTTTAAAGGAGATCTTGGTCAGCCAGTAGGTGGTTTCCCAAAAAAGCTACAAGCCATTATCTTAAAAAATAAAGAAGCTTATACAGATAGACCTAATGCACACCTTGCGCCAGTAGATTTTGATAAGGAGTACAAAACCTTTACAGAGACCTTCCAAAAAGGGTTTACCAGGCCACTAGAGATAGAAGATTTTCTATCATATATGCTCTACCCTAAGGTTTTTGAGCAAGCACACGAAAACTATAAGAAATACGGTAACCTAGCGCTCGTACCTACTAAGAATTTCTTCTTTGGTATGAAACTAGGTGAAGAAACACTTATTGAGCTAGAACCAGGAAAAACGGTGATCATCAAGTTACTCTCTATTGGTATTCCTAATGATGAGGGAATGCGCACGGTATTCTTTAAAGTAAATGGAGAAAACCGTTTTGTAGAGGTACACGACACTTCCCTTAATATCAAAAAAGTAGAAAACGTAAAAATTGATCCAGATAACGAAAACCACATAGGTGCTCCATTGCAAGGCTCTCTTTACAAAGTACTAGTCAAAAAAGGACAAAAAGTCAAAGAAAATGACCCACTTTTTATAATAGAAGCTATGAAAATGGAAACTACCGTTGTTGCCTTTAAAGATGGTACAGTACAATCTATAATCGTGACAGATGGAACAATGGTGTCTCAAGATGATCTCGTTGTAACTCTTGAATAAGCCACCCCCTGCATCTCACTATTTTAAGTGAGATTCTCGGTAAAGCCGCCTCTTGACAGGCGGCTTTTTTTGTTCTCAATAGTACAATTATATTTATAGGGTATGAGTCCGCTTTCGCGAAAGCGTAATAAAACCCATCTCAAAAGTACCTTAACTTCATATTTACAACCGGCGTTAAATAAAACCTAATATCACCTAGGGAATAGGAATTATACAACACAACTTGTACTTTAAATTAAAACTAAATAGATATGAATACTACAAAAGTTATACTACTTAAAAATAGACCGAGCGGCAAACCGTCATCTAGTGATTTTGAATTTACAGAAGAGCAAGTGCCAGAAATAAAAGATGGTGAGATACTCTTAGAAACTACGTACGTCTCTGTAGATCCTTACTTAAGAGGAAGAATGCAAGATGCCAAATCTTACGTACCGCCTTTTGAGCTTAATAAGCCTATACACTCTGGTGTAGTGGCAAAAGTTATAGCGACCAAAAATGACAACTTTAAAGAAGGAGATTATGTATCTGGGATGCTAGACTGGAAAGAGGTACAGAAATCTACTGGAGAAGAATTACACAAGGTATCAAAAGACAATGCTCCCCTACCCGCATATCTTGGTACGCTAGGTATGACCGGTCTTACTGCATACTTTGGCCTTAAAGAAATAGGAAAACCTAAAGAAGGAGAAACCATACTCGTATCTGGTGCAGCAGGCGCCGTAGGAAGTATCGTAGGGCAAATAGCAAAAATAAAAGGCTGCCGCGTGGTAGGTGTTGCAGGCTCTGATGAAAAGATAGAAAAGCTCAAGAAAGATTTTGGCTATGACGATGGGTTCAATTACAACACAGAAGATGATCTAAACGCTGCGATACAGAGAACCTGCCCAGATGGTGTAGATGTATACTGGGATAACGTGGGGGGAGAACTCTCAGACGCTGTATTCTTTAATATTAACCAGAAAGCACGTATTATAAACTGTGGTGCAATTGCCGTATATAATGACAATAAAGTCCCTACAGGTGTGAGTCCGCAGGTGTTTTTAATTAAGAATAGTGCCTTAATGCAAGGATTTATAGTGTCTAATTATATGGATTCTTTTCCAGAAGGGGT
>JAHDEV010000001.1:39819-75750 GCA_020628615.1 Dokdonia sp. | reverse complement strand
GTATTAAAATTATCTTCGCAGCAGATACTAGTTTTAATGAGTTACCACCTCCTTTCTTCGCCCTTGCAGGGCTTTACAGATTTTCGTTTTCGCAATGCACAACAAAAATATTTTGGAGGTATAGACACTTACTATGCTCCTTACATACGACTTAATAAAAAACAAGTCATAAAAGGCTCTTACCAGCGAGACTTAAATCCAGAAGTAAACACATCGCTAGAGGTCATCCCGCAAGTAATGACGGCAGACCCAGATGACTTTATTTTTGTGATTAAATATATACAGTCGCTAGGTTATAAAGAACTTAACTGGAATCTAGGTTGTCCCTACCCTATGGTCACAAAAAGCGGTATGGGATCTGGACTTATTTGCAATACAGAAAAGATAGACCATATACTAGACAGGGCGCATACAGAGACAGATGTTACCATCTCAATGAAAATGCGTCTGGGATATGAAAGTCCAGAAGAGATTATAAACGCATTTCCTATTCTTGAAAAATACCCGATTAAAAGTGTCGCTATACACGCACGTCTAGGTAAGCAATTGTATAAAGGCGGGGTAGATCTGGAGAGTTTTCAAAAATGTATAGACACGGCAAAACACAAATTATACTACAATGGTGATATCACAACGGTAGCACAGTTTAGAAAAATGAGAGCGCGCTTCCCATCTATAGAGCACTTTATGATAGGGCGTGGTCTTATCGCAGATCCTTTTTTACCTAGTATGATTAAGGCAGATAGTACTGTCTACCCAGAAAATAGGTGGGCAATTTTTAGAGAATTTCACGATGAGATTTATGCACAATATGATGCTGCCCTCTCTGGCCCCACACCTATCAAAATGAAAATGCAAGGCTTCTGGGAGTTCTTTGCACAGGCTACACATAACCCACAAAAGGTTTTTAAGGCTATAAAAAAAGCAAGCAACCCGGTAAAGTATCAAAAAGCCGTAGGAGAAATAATAGCAGCGCAACGATAGTAAGATATTAAACTATCTTTGCAACTCACAAAAGAGCCTCTCAATCTATTGGAAGACGTATTACTCATAACACCACCTTTTACACAGCTCAACACGCCGTACCCGGCAACAGCATACATAAAAGGGTTTCTTAATACTATAGATATCGCAAGCTACCAGATGGATCTAGGTATTGAGGTAATACTTAATGTATTTACCAGTGATAGCTTTCAAGAAATATTTGATAGTGTAAAAACGCAAGATCTAGCACTCTCAGAAAATGCACAGCGCATACTCGCACTTAGCTCACAGTACGTGCAACCGCTAGATGAAGTAATTGCCTTCTTGCAAGGCAAAAACCAGACGCTTGCTAGGCAAATTTGCACAGATAACTTCTTACCGCGCGCCTCTCGCTTTGAGCAACTAGATGATCTCTCTTGGGCTTTTGGTGAGATGGGAATGCAAGACAAGGCAAAGCATCTTGCCACTTTGTATCTAGAAGATTTATCAGATTTTCTCGTAGAATGTGTAGACCCAAATTTTGGTTTTAGTAGGTATGCAGAACGTTTAGGTCAAAGCGCAAATAACTTTGACCAGTTATATGACGAGCTACAGCAAGAACTCACATATATAGATGAGATAACAATTGGGTTGCTAGAAGCCCGCTTTCGCGAAAGCGTTCCAAAACTCGTACTACTCTCTGTGCCTTTTCCCGGAAATTTATACAGCGCCCTACGATGTGGGGCATACATCAAAAAGAACTACCCAGCGGTAAAAGTGGCTATGGGCGGCGGGTTTCCTAACACAGAGCTGCGCTCTGTTACAGATACCAGAGTTTTTGAGTTTATAGATTTTATCACGCTAGATGATGGCGAGCTACCCGTTGCACTACTCATAGATGCAGTGATACATAAAGTTGAAAACCCCACCTACAAGCGTACTTTTCTCATAGAAAACGGTGCTGTGGTTTATAAAAATAACACAGCAAGACAAGACTATAAGCAAGCACAAGTAGGAACTCCAGATTATAATGACTTGCTACTAGATGAGTATATCTCTGTGATAGAGATTGCAAACCCTATGCATAGCCTCTGGAGCGATGGTAGATGGAACAAGCTCACAATGGCACACGGCTGCTACTGGGGTAAGTGTACTTTTTGTGATATCTCACTAGACTACATAAAGATTTATGAACCCGTTGCAGCACGCACGCTTGTAGACCGTATGGAAGCGCTTATCGCTCAAACAGGCGAAAACGGTTTTCACTTTGTAGATGAAGCCGCACCTCCGGCTCTTATGAAGGCCGTTGCATTAGAAATACTGCGCAGAGGGCTTGTAGTAACCTGGTGGACAAATATTAGATTTGAAAAAAACTTTACTGCAGATCTATGTCTACTTCTTAAAGAATCTGGATGTATTGCCGTATCTGGAGGGCTTGAGGTAGCTTCAGATAGGCTACTTAAACTTATAGACAAAGGCGTGACGGTTGCACAAGTGGCACAAGTTACTCGCAACTTTACAGCGGCAAATATTATGGTGCACTCCTACCTTATGTATGGATATCCCACACAGACGGTACAAGAAACGGTAGATAGCCTTGAGATGGTGAGACAGCTCTTTGAGCTAGGTATTATACAATCTGGATTTTGGCATCAGTTTGCGCTCACAGCTCACAGTCCTGTAGGGCAAGATCCAGAAGCATATGGCGTGACACCCCATTATAACGAGATTACCTTTGCAAATAATGATGTAGACTTTACAGATAGCACAGGGATAGACCACGCTAGCTTTAGCTACGGACTCAAGAAATCGCTCTTTAATTATATGCACGGTATAGGCTTTGATATGCCGTTACAAGACTGGTTTGATTTTGATATACCACAACCTACTATTGACCCATACTACATAGAAGATTGTCTTAATACAGAAACAGACTTAAAGGTAAAGCCTACCGCAAAAATAGTTTGGATAGGTACAACGCCTATCGTGAGTTACTTCTCAAAGAAAAAGAGACAGCTTGCCACGCTCCTATTTCACACCACGAGTGATGAGTTTACCATTACTCTTAGTGAGGAAGAAGCAAGATGGGTTGTTGCTATACTTCCGGCTCTAAGCCCTCAGAGTGAACAGTTAATGACTTTATCAAAACTTAAAAACTCGTATGAAGAACAATTTGAGCACTTTGAGCTTTTTTGGTTTTCAAAACCTATAGAGACACTTAAAGAAATAGGCCTATTAGTACTATAACATACAATTTTATAATTGTAGATGTATATCTATTTGTGACTAGTCAAGATTCCTTATTTTTAACTACTCAAACACGGTCTTTACCTGTTAAATAAAGAAATATAGCTATGGCAAATCATACTTCGCAAATCCCTAACGGCGTTATGCTCAACGCATATCCAGATAGCATAGGTACTAACCTGAGTGATATTGTTGCATTGCTTCAAAAACCAGCGCTTAAGGATGTATTTTCACTATTTTACGTCTTACCCACCTTTTTTAATAGTGATCTAGACAGAGGGTTTTCTATCGTAGATTACAATATTAATAAAGAGCTTGTCTCTCAAGCAGATCTTGACGCACTTAAAGAGCTAGATATTATGCTCAAATTTGATATTGTGCTCAATCACCTTTCTGTGGGTTCTCCACAGTTTAAGGATATATTAAAAAACGGTGATGCGTCGCCTTATAAAGACTTCTTTATAGACTGGAACAACTTCTGGAAAAATCATACCGCAAGTTATAAAGATGGCGTTGCAGTTCCAGAAAAGCAATATCTCGACAAGCTATTTATGCGCAAGCCGGGTTTACCTGTACTTAACGTGCTTTTTCCAGACGGCACAGAGCGCCCCTACTGGAATACTTTTTACCAAAAAATCACCCTACACCCCATTACTCTTGAAGACATAGCACATCTAGGTCTATCACAAGATGATAGAGATCACACTATAACGCTTATAAATGATACCATAGCGGCAGGGGGAACACTAGAGGAATTACGCTTTCGCGAAAGCGTACAACCCCACAAGCAAGATGTATTAAACATAGTACACAAAAATAGATCATATCTAGGCCAGATGGATGTAAATGCAAATGCGCCAGAAGTGTGGGATTTTTATGATGAAACACTGCGCAAAGTGGCTAGTTTTGGATGTAAGATACTACGTCTTGATGCCTTTGCTTACTTACATAAAGAAGTAGGACAAACTAACTTTTTTAATAAACCTGGCACCTGGACCTACTTGGAGCGCATACGCCAGATTGCCGAAAAGTATGATCTTACCCTTTTACCAGAAATACACTCAGAGTATGGACTAGGTCTCCACGACGAGGTGGCAAGCGAGGGATATCAGATTTATGATTTTTTCTTTCCGGGTCTAGTGATTCATACTATTGAGACTGGCGATCATACGGCGCTCACAAAATGGGCAAAAGAAGTCGTTATAAAGGGCTATAAGACCGTAAATATGCTAGGTTGCCACGACGGGATTCCTGTTTTAGACCTTAAGGGCATCATAGATAAAGAAGGAAATACACACCAAGGACTACTTAAAGACCAAGAGATTGAGCATATTATAGATACGATACTTGACCGTGGTGGTCGTGTTAAAAATATATACGACCCAGAGGGTAATAAAATCTCATACTACCAAGTAAATGCAACCTTTTACAGTGCGCTAGGTGAAGATGATAATAAGCTACTACTGGCAAGAGCGTTACAAATTTTTATGCCAGGTATCCCACAGGTGTGGTACCTAGACCTCTTTGCGGGTAAAAATGACTATGCCGCTGCAGATGCTGCAGGAGCAGGCGGTCATAAAGAAATTAACCGCACCACACTTACTCAACAAGATATTACATCTGGCTTACAGAAACCAGTGGTACAGATGCAACTAGAGATGCTTAGATTACGTAATACATCTCCCGCTTTTAATGGTACGATGGCCATAACAAACAGCACTACAAACGAAATGCATATCACGTGGTCTAATGATGTAAACAAGGTGCTATTACAAGCAAACCTTAAAACAAATCGCTTTAAAATCACATACCAAGATAATGGTGAGAACGTGGTTATCACTAATGAGTAGGGATAATTACGCTTTCGCGAAAGCGTAAACTTTAAGCACCAGCTAGTCATTACAAAGCATATATGAGGTTAATTGCATCTTTTTCTAATTGAGTTTGATTTATCATTCGTAACTTCTACGTCTAAAATCAATCCAAATGAAAATACGTATTACTTCACTTGTACTTTGTATGCTTATGGGCACAATACTCACAGCTCAAAGAGACAATGCTACGGTGCAGGCTTTAATAAAGGAAGCCACACAAAATTCACAGTTAGAATCGCTTGCCCACCAGATCACAGATGTGCTTGGCCCAAGACTTGTGGGTACACCACAAATGCAAGCTGCAAATGACTGGGCTGTAAAACAATATGCATCTTGGGGTATTGAGGCTCGTAATGAGCAATGGGGAGAATGGCGAGGATGGGAACGAGGAATTTCTCACATAGATATGCTCGAGCCCAGAGTACAGAGTTTAAGAGGTACGCAACTAGCGTGGAATCCAAGTACTTCAAAGGAAGGCGTTACTGCAGAGGTTATTACCCTACCTACTATTAAAAACGCAACGGAGTTTAAAAAATGGCTACCAACTGTAAAGGGTAAGATTGTTCTTATTTCAAAACCGCAAATCACGGGACGCCCAGATTATAACTGGGAAGAGTTTGCTACCGAAAAGTCGTTTTCTAAAATGAAAAAACAACGCGACTCTCTATCAAACTTATGGAATGACAACATACAGCGCACGGGATACACTAGTAGAGGTTTACCAGAAGCATTAGAAAATGCAGGAGCCGTAGGCATCGTGACTTCTAACTGGTCAAGAGGTTTTGGAGTTAATAAGATATTTAGTGCTAGAACAAAAGAAATACCTACCGTAGATCTTGAACTAGAAGACTACGGTATGCTTTATAGACTAAGTGAATCTGGTAATACTCCTAAAATAAATATTACAGCAATCTCAAAAGAACTGGGTACCGTACCCACATTTAATACCATAGCAGAAATAAAGGGGACAGAAAAGCCAGAGGAGTATGTCATATTATCGGCTCATTTTGACTCTTGGGATGGTGGTACAGGAGCTACGGACAATGGAACGGGTACTCTTGTAATGATGGAAGCTATGCGTGTACTTAAAAAAATCTATCCTAACCCAAAACGTACTATACTAGTAGGTCATTGGGGAAGTGAAGAACAAGGGCTTAATGGCTCAAGAGCCTTTGTAGAAGATAACCCAGAAATTGTGGCAAAAGTACAAGCATCATTTAATCAAGATAATGGTACAGGTCGTGTTGTGCGCCTTAATGGTGGAGGGTTCTTACGTAGTTACGATTATTTAAACAGATGGTTAAATGCTGTACCTAAGGAAATAACAGATGAGATAGAAACTACATTTCCTGGTGCGCCAGCACGAGGAGGGTCAGACTATGCTTCATTTCAAGCGGCTGGAGCTCCAGGGTTTAGTCTCAGTAGTTTGAGCTGGTCATACTGGAATTATACCTGGCACACCAACCGTGACACTTATGACAAGATAGTTTTTGATGATGTACGCAATAATGTAATCCTTACTGCAATACTTACATATATGGCTAGTGAAGATCCAGAATTTACCTCTCGTGAGCAAGCAGTGCTCCCACTAGATAGAAGGTCTGGTAAACAAAGAGAATGGCCTACACCTCGTTCTCCTATAAGAAAAGGAGGACTTGATTAACTCATAATAATTAAACACCTATTATATGAAACCGCTACGCAAAGAAGATATCTCACAAGAAGTTTTTGACCTTTATGATGACTATGCTCACAATAAAATAGATCGCAGAGTTTTTATAGAGCGATTATCGGTATTTGCTGTAGGTGCGGTGACCCTTCCAGCGCTCTTGAGTTTTATAAGTCCAGATTATGAGACGACACAAACCATCTCAAAAGATGATCCTACCATAGAAAGTGTTTTTATAAACTATAACTCACCAAAAGGTGGTGGATCTATCAAGGCGCTATACAGTAAACCTGTAAATACTTCTGGTAAATTACCAGGAGTTATAGTGGTACACGAGAACAGAGGTCTTAATCCTTATATAGAAGATGTAGGAAGGCGCACTGCAAAGGCAGGTTTCTTATCACTAGCTCCAGATGCATTATCACCGCTGGGCGGCTATCCTGGTAATGATGATGAAGGCCGTGCAATGCAACGCAAGCGAGATAGACTGGAGATGCTTGAAGATTTTATTGCCGCATATCACCATCTTAAAAATCACAAAGATTGTAATGGTCAGGTAGCTGTGGTAGGTTTTTGTTTTGGCGGGTGGATTTCTAATATGATGGCCGTGCTTATTCCAGATCTCGTTGCTGCTGTCCCATTTTATGGTAGACAACCAGATGATGAGCAAGCCGCAGAAGTTAAGGCTCCGCTCCTACTGCAATATGGCGAGCTTGATAAGCGTGTAAATGCTGGCTGGCCTGCTTATGAAAAAGTGCTTAAAGCAAATAACATCCCACACACGGCATACTTTTATGAGGGTGCAAATCACGGTTTTCATAATAATACAACACCAAGATATGATGAGAAAGCCGCTACCCTAGCCTGGGATAGAACAATTGCCTTTTTTAATAAGTATCTTACTGTCTAATCGCTGTATACCTAGATTACCAGAACAGCAGACCGTTATAGTAGCCATATAAAGTTAATGACGCTTTCGCGAAAGCAAAAAAATATGAATGTTATAGAAAAATTTTACAAAGCCTTTCAAGAAGGTAATGCGAGCGATATGACTGCTTGCTATCACGATGATATAGTATTTTCAGATCCTGCTTTTGGAGAGCTTCAAGGCAATCGAGCAAAAGCGATGTGGCATATGCTTATAGAACGCTCAAACGGCGCTATGACTATAGATTATAGTGATATCCAAGTTTCTGGTAATACAGCTACAGCAAAATGGACAGCTCACTACACCTATGGCCAAAAAAAGCGAAAGGTTGTAAACCACGTCCAGGCGGCGTTTGAGCTTCAAGATGGAAAAATTATAGCACATCACGACACCTTTGATATGTACACGTGGTCAAAGCAGGCACTGGGCACTCCAGGGTTACTATTAGGTTGGACAGGCTTTTTGCGTAATAAAATCCAACAGAAAACAAACGGCTTACTCGACGCTTATATGAGGCGTAATAGCTCTAAAAACTATCAAGCTATTTAATACACAGCTCTGTGCAAAGTACCACACCTTATCAATCTCCTTTTTACATTATACTACTTGTACTAGCTGGCGAGGCAGTATTTATACTTCCTTTTGTACTAGCAAGAGTTTTTAGAGCAACAGTGCTTGACGTATTTCAAATTACAAATACAGAACTAGGCTATTGCTTCTCCATTTACGGGATTGTAGCTTTAATATCATACATTACAGGCGGCCCACTAGCCGATAAATATGCACCAAAAAACCTAATGGGTATAGGTCTTATACTCACAGCTCTGGGCGGGATAGTGTATGCTAGTAATCCATCATTGCTCACACTGCAGGTACTTTACGGCTTCTGGGGTTTTACGACTATATTTTTATTTTGGGCTGCGATGATTAAAGCTACGCGTGTATGGGGTGGAGCTGGTAATCAAGGTAAAGCCTTTGGTTTTCTAGACGGAGGTCGTGGTCTGGTAGGCGCATCTTTTGGGTTGCTAGGAGTTGTTATCTTCTCACTTTTTATAGTAGAAGATAATGTCGCACTTACAAGTGCACAACAAGTAGAAGCTTTCAAAACTATTGTATATGCCTCTTCTGCAATAGTTGCTCTGGTGGGTATTATTGTACTCTTATTTTTAAAAACTAATGTGCCTCAACAAGAAAAAAATACGCAAACCATTACACTAGATGCTATAAAAACAGTCCTTAAACTCCCATCTGTGTGGTTACTTATGATCATTATTTTATGTGCCTATGTAGGTTATAAAATCACAGACATCTTCTCTCTATATGCAAAAGATGTGATGAATTATAGCGAGGTAGACGCCGCAAAGACGGGTACATTTTTATTATTTATAAGACCGCTAGTGGGGGTTATCGTTGGTTTTCTGGCAGATAGGTCGCGTGCCTCTCTCTACCTTTGTATAGGTTTTGGACTATCTATTATAGGAGCCATACTTTTTGCCTCAGACATACTTAGTGAAGATACTACCATACTTTTTTTCTTAACCATCATCATCACAGCTCTTGGAGTTTATGCAGCGCGAGTCCTCTACTTTGCTGTTATGCAAGAGGGTAAAATACCGCTTGAGTTAACCGGTACGGCGGTGGGTATTATCTCTTTTATAGGCTATACTCCAGATATTTTTGCAGGGCCTATGATAGGTTATTACCTTGATGGTATTCCTGGTAAAGAAGGTCACTTTGCTGTTTTTTGGATGCTAGCCATCTTTTCGGCAGTGGGTCTTGTGGCGTCTATTGCCTTTTATAGATTTGCTCGTACAGAGTAAGATTACGCTTTCGCGAAAGCGTCCTTAAAACTATTTTCTTCTAGTGATATTTTTGAAATATTTTGAGCGCCTCGTTATAGCTGCTCTCAAAACTCATCGTGTTGATATTATCATATGCTTGTACAGATGCAAAGTAAGAAACTAGCTTCTCTGTAGGCATATTACCGGTAAGATCATCTTTTGCCATAGGGCAACCGCCAAAACCTTGTATTGCTCCATCAAAACGCACACAACCCGCCTTGTAAGCGGCATCTACCTTCTCGTGCCAGGTAGTAGGTGTGGTATGTAAATGTGCACCAAATTCTATGTTTGAGTACCTTGGTATTAAGTTAGAAAAAAGGTAGTCTATAGTTTCTGGATCTGAGGTTCCTACTGTATCTGAAAGTGATAAGATTTTCACTCCCATACTACTTAGCTTTTCTGTCCACTCCCCTACGATATCTACATTCCACGGGTCTCCATAAGGATTTCCAAAGCCCATAGATATATAGACTACAAGCTCTTTATTTTTTGAGTCTGCGAGCTCTATAATGTCTTGTAGTAAATCTATAGACTGGTCTATGGTTTTATGCGTGTTACGCATCTGGAAGTTTTCTGAGATAGAAAAAGGATAACCTAGGTAGTCTACCATCTCGTGTTGTACAGCATCTTGCGCACCACGCAGGTTTGCGACTATGGTAAGGAGTTTACTATCTGTTTTTGAGAGGTCAAGGCTATGCAATACTTCTGCAGAGTCTTTCATCTGAGGGATTGCCTTAGGAGACACAAAGCTACCTACGTCTATCGTATCAAAACCACAACGCAGTAATGACTGGATATACTGTATTTTAGACTCCGTAGGAATCCAATCTTTTATGCCCTGCATTGCGTCACGAGGACACTCTATTATTTTTACCTTTTTACTCACTTTGTAAAAATAGGATTTTAAAAACGGACTTGTAAGACTTGAGTTACTTTAACGCCTGCTTCTTTTCAATAATCTTATCAACACAATTTATACCATCTATGGCTGCAGAGATGATACCCCCAGCATATCCAGCTCCTTCCCCGCAAGGATAAAGGCCTTTTACCTCTACGTGCTCTAGAGTTTCCCACTCACGTGGTATGGATACGGGTGATGAGGTTCTACTCTCTGGTGCGTGTATTACAGCATCATTAGTAAGGTAGCCCTTCATCTTTCTACCATAAGCTCTAAACGCTTTCTTTAAACGTTTGGATAAAATATCTGGTAAAACTTTATTGAGATCTACAGAGACTATACCGGGTTGATACGACGTCTTTGGGAAGTTTTTTGAGACGCGACCATCTACAAAGTCACGCATACGCTGTGCCGGTGCTGCTTGGGTTTTTCCTGCGGCTTCCCAGCAAGCACGCTCTACAGACTTTTGAAAATCAAGACATACAAAGGGATCATCTTTTTTATAATTAGGTAAATCTTCTGGAGTAACACTCACCACGATACCTGAGTTTGCATAAGGATTATCACGCTTAGATGGGCTCCAGCCGTTTGTCACTACCTCTTCTTGACTTGTTGCACAAGGTGCTATAATACCACCTGGACACATACAAAATGAATAGACTCCCATACCGTCTACCTGCTGTACCAGACTATAAGACGCTGGTGGCAGATAAGGGTTATCACCATCTGAGTGATACTGTATATCATCTATAAGTTCTTGCTGGTGCTCTATACGCACACCTATGGCAAATGGCTTTGCCTCTATCTTAATATTACGCCTATGCAATAAGTAAAATATATCTCTCGCAGAGTGACCAGTCGCTAGTATCACATTATCAAAATCTAGCCAGTCTGTATCATTTACTTGTATTGCCGTAATCTGGTTATCTACCACTTTGAGATCTGTAAGCTTCGTATCAAAACGTACTTCACCACCGTGTGCTATAATAGCCTCACGCATTGCTGTAATAATTTTAGGAAGCTTGTTTGTACCTATGTGAGGGTGTGCATCTACTAGTATATCTTCTACCGCGCCAAAGTGTACAAACCACTCTAGGGCTTTAAGGACATTACCACGCTTCTTTGAACGTGTATAAAGCTTTCCGTCTGAGTAGGTGCCTGCGCCTCCTTCTCCAAAACAATAATTTGAATCAGGATTAACAATATGGTCTTTATTTATAGCTGCAAGGTCTCGTCTTCTTGCTCTTACATCTTTACCACGCTCAAAAATTATGGGTTTTAGTCCGCCTTCTACCGCGCGTAAAGCTGCATACAGCCCCGCAGGACCAGCTCCTATAATAGCTATCTCTGGAGCGTTAGAAACATCTTGTGGTACAAATGGAGGAATACTAGGTCGCTCCTCGCCTTTTTTCCAAAACTCTATTTGTAGTGATATTTTTACCGGTGATTTACGAGCGTCTATAGAGCGCTTACGTATATCCCACTCACGCACATCGTCTGCACGAAGTCGCGCTTTTTTAAAAGCAACCTCTGCGATGTAGTCATCATCTTCGGCCTGGTGTGGGAGAACATTTATTTGTACAAGTGTAGACATAGCGCAAAGATAAGTGCTTTGCAATCTTGAAGTGCGTAATGACTCTAAAAAATGGTGGTAGAAATGTGGTTTTTACGCTTTCGCGAAAGCGTACTCAACATTAATCTATCTCCTCATAGTCTACATACTCTCCTACTACTTCTGAAGATTTTTTTGGGACATCTCTTGTAGGCTCCTGTTGTGATTGCCCATATTGTTGAGTCTGTTGCTGGAAGCCTTTAAAGGCGTTTTCCATTTTCTGACCAGCTTTTTTTGTAATGTAACGAACAATGTATGGCCAAGCTAATTTTGCCAAGAAACGAAGCCCAAAATATACCAGAAGTATAATGGCAATCGTTTTAATAAAACTTGGAATTTCTGCAACTAGCAGCATAATCTTTACTTTTTTTTTCAAAATTAGTAATTATAGCTTGCAACAAAGAGATGTAGAAGCCTAAAAAAAAGATAAATTCTTCTATATTTGAACGTCTAACCCATAACCTTTATGCACACCGTACGTATTATTGTTACTCTATTAATTTGTGTCGCTACAACAAGCTCCATTACAGCACAATACACAGAGACAATTAACTCAAACAGACCTGGAGAATCTCAAGGCGCTTTTAGTGTAGGGACTCGTGTCTTACAGGTAGAAACGGGTTTTGACATTGGGAATGACACCCACTCGCTTTTACAAACAGATACAGATATACTGGGGTATAATCTCAATTTACGCTATGGCTTGTTTTTTGAAAAACTAGAGCTTAACGGATTGATGAGATACCAGCGCAACGAGGTATCATTTATATCTGGATCTGCCTCGCCAGATATTATCGCAGGACTCGAGACGGTACAAATAGGTGCCAAATACCTTATTTATGATCCCTATAAATATGCTAGTGATGAGGTAAATCTATACAGCTACCACGCAAACAGACGTTTTAAGTGGAAGTCACTTATACCAGCCGTTACCGTATATGCTGGAGGAGTTTTTGATTTTACAAACAGTCAGTTTAATTCTATACGTGAGGATGGTATAAGTCCTAACTTAGCGCTTATACTCCAGCATAACTGGGGTCGCTGGGTGTGGGTAAATAATATTATAGTAGATAGAGCGGGTACCACATACCCTACTAACTCTTGGATTACAACCTTAACACACTCCTTTAATTCAAAATTTGCTGGCTTTGCAGAGTACCAGCTTATAGACGGTGATCTCTATGCAGATTATCTTGTACGAGCAGGAGCTGCATATCTTATCACAAAAAATCTACAAGTAGACCTTAGTGGTCTAGCAAACTTTAAAGACACCCCTACACGCTGGAACGTCTCTGCAGGAGTTTCTTACAGACTAGATTTACACGAGAAGGATGAGATTATAAAAGATAGAGATGCAGATGGTGATAAAAAAAGCTCATCAAAACGTCAAGCAGAGCGCATTAATAAAAACAGAAAACGTAAAGATGCAGTAGATCCTGACGGTGACGGCATTAAATAATACCCCTAAATATTGCAGATGATTACGCTTAAGGAAATGATTACCCCAAAAGAACTCAAACAATTTGTTAAGTTCCCATTTTCCCTATATAAAAATGAACCTAAGTGGGTACCTCCTATTGTGGCAGATGAGCTAGATAGTATGGACCCTGCAAAAAACCCTGTGTTTAAAAATGCAGAAGCACGTTATTTTCTCGCTTTCGCGAAAGCGGAAAACGGAAAACAAGAAGCCGTAGGAAGAATATGTGCTATCATAAATCATATAGAAATCAACGAGCAAAAGAAGTCAAAAATGCGTTTTGGCTGGTTTGATGTAATAGATGACATAGAAGTAACCAAAACACTGCTATCCAAAGTCTCAGAGATAGGAAAAGAGAACAATCTTGAGTTTATGGAAGGGCCAGTAGGTTTTTCTAATATGGAGAAAGCAGGATTGCTTATAGAAGGATTTGAGTATCTCAACACAATGATTACTTGGTATAACTACCCGTATTACAAGGATCACTTTGAGCAACTTGGTTTTGAAAAAGCTGCCGAATGGGTTGAATATAAAATTCAAATAGACCCACCAGAAAAGCAAAATCCTAAAGTCAAGAAGTTTGCAGATATTATTGCAAAGCGCTATGAGCTTAGCCCGCTAGAGTTTAAAACCTCTGCAGATGTAAAGCCTTATGTAGATGAGATGTTTGGGCTACTTAATAAAACATATAATACTCTTAGCACATTTGTACCTATACAGCAGTATCAAATAGATCATTATAAGGAGAAATATATAAAATATATTCACCCAGATTTTATAAAATGTGTACAAGATAAAGAGGGTAAACTAGTAGCCTTTGCCATCACGATGCCGTCATTTAATGAAGCGCTTAAAAAAGCAAATGGATCGCTCTTTCCATTTGGGTTTTATCACTTACTAAAAGCAAAAAAGAAAAATGACACTGCTGCCTTCTACCTTATAGGCATTGATCCAGAATATCAAAACAAAGGAGTAACGGCTGTTATTTTTCAAAAAATGCAAGAATTATTTAACTCTAGAGGGATTACTCAAGTTGAAACAAACCCAGAACTAGAAGAAAATAAAGCCATACAACAACTCTGGAAAAATTACGAGCACAAGCTTCACAAACGTAGAAGAACGTATCGTAAGGATTTATAGCGCATTTTTACACGAGTAACACAATTATGATAGATTCACTAAGCCTTGTAGGTCTTGCTGTAGATGCGGCTCTAGTCGTACTTATCTTAATTGTACAACTTATTATTTATCCCAGCTTCTTACACTACAACCGTGATAATCTTGTAAGCTGGCATAATAAATATACAGGTAAGATTGCTGTCATAGTAGGACCGCTTATGGTCATACAACTTTTACTAGCCGTTTATACTGTATTTACTGGTGGTTTGTATATGCTAGGGACTATTTATCTAGTCTTTGTTTTATCTACCTGGGTTACCACTGCACTTATATTTGTACCGTTACATAAAAAAGTGACCCAAAATACTCACACAGATGGAGATCTTAGGTCACTTGTTTCAAAAAACTGGATACGTGTTGTTTTATGGGTTATAATTCTCTGTATAACAGCATTAAAACTTCATATACTCCAGCTGCTTTCTTTTTATTACTAAAAACAGACTATTTTACTAGAATGTGCTCCTTGTGATGTGCAACAAGACCATCTATAGGTCGCTTAAGAATCTTACCAGCTGTCAGCCCAAAACTATTCAATACTTCTTTGAGTTCTGCTTGTAAATAAAAACCTATAGAACCTACAAAGTGTATAGGTATGTCTTTTGCATCTGGAAACTGAAGAACAATCTGGTGTTCTACAAATACAGAAAGTCCTTCCTTTATAACGCCTTGGCAATACTCCTCATCTTTATTTTCAATAATAAAACGAGCAAAGGTTGCTAGATACGTGTTAGGATTAGGGTTTTTATAGAGGTGATTCTTTATATTTTCTGAACTCAAGTCATACTCAGACTCAAATTTTTGAGCTAGTTCTTGTGGTATTTTTCCAAATTTATAATCACGTATGAGTTGACGCCCAAAATAGTTGCCACTAGCATCATCCATCACTACATATCCTAGTGATACTACTTTTTGTATAATGTTTTCACCATCAAAGTAACTGCAGTTAGAACCTGTTCCTAGTATACAAACGATACTTTTCTCTCCCTCTGTAGCGGTAGCATATAACGCAGCAAATGTATCTTCTTTAAGTACTATATCTGTAGCTTTTGTAAATATCTCATCAAAAACCCCTCTCATTAATACACGAGGACGCTCTGTGCCACAACCAGCTCCATAGAAGTAAAGTGCTTTTACATCTTTTCTATGTTTATAAAGCTCAAAGTTGTTTACAATACGTTCTCTCAATATCTCTTGAGACAATACTTGAGGGTTTAACCCTAAGGTTTGTGTTTGAAAAAGACTTTTACCATCATCAGTTAGTGCAATCCAATCTGTTTTTGTCGAACCGCTATCTACAACTAAAATCATATAATACGTGTATGAAGAAAAATAATATAAAAACGCTTTTGCAGCAATATATACCCAGCTTATTTAAAGTTGGTTATTCCGTATAAACTGCTACAAAAGCGTGTTACTGCATCTTAAAGTGTATTTACTTTTTCTGCAAGGTCAACGAGTTTGTTTGAGTAGCCAAACTCGTTATCATACCAAGATACAAGTTTGAAAAAAGTTGGGTTTAATTCAATAGCACTATCTGCATCAAATACAGAAGTACGTGTCTCGCTTACAAAATCTTGAGATACTACAGCATCTTCAGTATAACCTACCACACCTTTCATAGAACCTTCGGCAGCATCTTTAAATGCTTTTTTGATAGCTTCTACAGAAGTTGCTTTTGAAGTCTTCACAGTTAAGTCTACTACAGAAACATCTGCCGTAGGTACACGGAAAGCCATCCCTGTAAGTTTTCCATCTACTGCTGGTAATACTTTCCCTACTGCTTTTGCAGCTCCTGTAGATGTAGGTATAATATTATTTAAAGCACTACGGCCTAAGCGGTAGTTCTTGCGGCTAGGTGCGTCTACTACAAACTGTGTAGAAGTACCTGCGTGTATTGTAGTCATAAGCGCCTCTTCAAGTCCAAAGTTATCTTCTATAACTTTTGCCATAGGTGCTAGACAGTTTGTAGTACAAGAAGCGTTAGACACAACAGTGTGCTCTGCAGTAAGATCTGCGTCATTTACTCCCATTACAAACATAGGTGCATCTTTAGAAGGCGCAGATATTACGACTTTCTTTGCTCCTCCTTCTATATGGTAATTTGCCGTTTCTAGAGTTGTAAAGATACCTGTACACTCTGCCACAACGTCTGCTCCAGCTTCATCCCACTTAAGATTTTTAGGATCACGCTCTGCAGTAACACGTATAGTTTTACCGTCTACAACAAGGTGTCCATCTTTTACCTCTACAGTTCCATCAAAACGTCCGTGTACAGAGTCATATTTAAGAAGGTACGCTAGGTGATCTACATCCAGTAAATCGTTTATTGCTACTACATCTACATTATCACGCTTTACTGTCGCTCTAAATACGATACGTCCAATACGTCCAAAACCGTTTATTCCTAATTTTAAATTTGCCATTGTTCTTCTCTATTATTATGTGGTCATTATCTCAGACACACGGATTAATTCTTTATTTATTTTACTCTCACCTTTAATTGCTTGTTCTAGCGGTGTGAGTGTCATTTTATCGTGTATGGTACCTACCATAAAATTGCTCTTACCTTCTATAAGGCTTTCTACAGCTTTTACTCCCATACGGCTAGCTAGCACACGATCATAGCATGTAGGCGATCCTCCTCGCTGCATATGCCCTAGTACAGAAACTCGTACATCATAGCCTTCCATATTCTCATCTACGTAGTCTTTAAGTTCAAAAACAGACTTTCCTATTTTATCACCTTCGGCTACGACAACGATACTTGAAGATTTTCCAGATATTTTAGAACGTTGTAGTGACTCTACTAGTCGCTCTATACCCATATCTTCTTCTGGTATTAAAATTTCTTCGGCTCCTGCACCTACTCCCGCATTAAGAGCTATGTGACCTACATCTCGACCCATCACTTCTACAAAAAAGAGTCTGTCGTGTGAGTGTGCCGTGTCACGTATTTTATCTATAGCATCTACAGCAGTATTAAGGGCAGTATCATATCCTAGTGTGCGATCTGTACCACTTATATCATTATCTATAGTACCAGGTATACCTATCACTGGGAAGTCAAACTCTGCATTAAAATGAAGCGCTCCCGTAAACGTACCGTCACCACCTATAACTACAAGTGCATCTACACCTGCCTTTACCATCTGGTTATGAGCAATCTGTCTACCATCTGTAGTTCTAAAACGCTGGCATCTCGCAGACTTTAAAAAGGTTCCTCCTTTATTAATTATACCACGTACACTTCTTGCGTCTAGCGGAATAAAATCACCCTCAATCATACCATCATACCCTCTGTGTATCCCTACACATTCTAACTCGTGATAAGCACAAGTACGTACAACAGATCTTACCGCAGCATTCATTCCTGGGGCGTCTCCTCCAGAGGTCATAACTGCTATTTTGGTGATTTTTTTAGTCATATAAGCACAATTTTAGATTAAATTTAGCAAACTTAATGTAGAAAAATCAATGAATTGGGGTGTAATTTATTGGATTGTCAATTTCAAACGTTTTCGGTTGAAAAGTTTTTTGGAATTCTTAATAATGATACATTAAAAAGAAGCTTAAACTGATAAAATGAGGAAGAATTACGCTTTCGCGAAAGCGTAAAAAAGACTTTTCCTATTTATTAAATTGAACGCCGTCTGGTCCAATCTTTTTTGGCACATCTCTTTCGCCTTGAGCTTGAAGTACAGCTTCTTCTACTTTGCCCTTAAAAACTTTACGTAAGAGTTCTTTAAAAGTATTAAAATCTACAGCATAAGATAGCCCTACTCCTTGCGTATATCCTTCTGTCTCACCTATAAACTGGATATCTGTCTGGCGATTAAAAACTTTTGCTCGCAGTGTACCGTCTTCATTGAGTAAGAAATCGATCTCTACATCACCCACAATCACACTCTCACTAATACCTCCTGTAGGCACTCCTACTTTACCATTTATGAGAACTCGGTTTGTAATTTGAGTAGATAAGGTCACACCCACTCTACCTGCAGACTGGATGTTTGCTGTGGGGTCGCGCTCTGCTTGCACAAGATCTACTCCCACGTCAAAAATACTATCGTCATCATTAAAGAGAATACCAGATAGTATAGAAGACGTAGTCTCAAGAAGATTATTTACAGCTGCTGTAGCGGTATTTACACTAGCCGAACTTAGGAACGCTCCCTGTGAAACAAGAGATATAGCGTTGAGCTCTTTTGCATTACGGTCTTGTAATAAAAATTCTAACTCTGACACCACTGTACTACCAGCTCCAGGAAACTCAATGTCAAAAGTGGGGTCTGGCTTTATCAGCTCTCCTTTAAGGTTTACTACTACATTTACTGGTATTTTTCTATTTACGGTAGAAGTTTCTAGTAATGTACTTGGGTTAGCCTGCGTTCTATAAATTGCACTTACGTCTAGTATGGCTTTTGCTGGATCACCATCCCAGCGTATGTTTGCATCTTGTTGTAATATAAAATCTTTTGTCACAAAGCCTCCATAACGGAAATTAAATACCCCTTCGGTGGCAATAAAATCCCCGTTCATTATAAACTTACCATTAGTATCAAGTTGTATAAGTAAGGTACCCACTCCTCTACCTCTCAAGGTACTTCCATTAGTTTTATCTACAACCACCTCTACCTCTGCATCTGGATCTATGTCTAGGTCAAAATTTACAGAAAGACCTTTTACAGCTTCTGTGATAATTTTCTCACCATTAATACGAGCTTCTTTCTCTTCTGGGCTCAAAAATTTGATATAAGAATTGTCTCCTAGAGTTTCTGAGTCGTCGATAGGGATTTTAAAAACGGTACCCTTTGCTGTTTCTCCAAAGACGTCTATCACGAGATTATCTGTGGGGCCTTTTATAAATGCCTCACCTTCTAGAAAAGCTGTACCATAATAGAGCGATTCTAGATCTTCTTCGGTATCTAGAACGGCAATTCGAGAGGCACTTATTCCTAAATCGAGTTTCCAGTCATTAAAAGACTTGTGGCTTATTTTACCGTTAAGAACACCTAATGTTTTATACTTGATATCTTCTAGTTGTACAGCTTGAAACTCAAACTCTTGTTTTCTTAGCACTACATTTGAGATACCTTTAAAATCATAATCTACATTGAGATAAGGAATTTGTAAACCTGCATCTTTCAAGGTCAAATTACCATTTATCTCGGGGTTGCGATAGTCACCTTCTACTTTTGCATTACCACTCACTAGGCCTCGTATTCTATCTATGACGCCCTGTCCCATAGGGTTAAATGGGCTTAGATCAAGATCTTGAAGACCCACGGCCATATCTATAATAGGTATACTGCCTGACGCATCAATAGTACCATTTGCGGTAAAAGATTTTAGTCCCTCACGAGCAAGGCGAGATTCGATCTCATATTTTGATAAAGTTGCATTACCTCTTACGTTTATATCTAATTGCCCGAGGTTAGTCTCGTTTACAGAGAAGTCTGAAATGGCTAGAGAAGTAACTGGCAAATAAGCTCCATTTTTCTGAAGTACATCTAGCTGTCCATTAATACGGCCTCCTAGATTAAGACTATCGAGCTCTGGAGTAACCTTGGCAAGGTCTACGTTTTTAAAATTTGCTTTTATGTTCTTATAGGTGCTATCACGTATTTGCCCTTTGAGGTCTATGAGTTCATCCTTGTGACTTAACACAAGCGTTTTAATATCTATGTCTTTAAAGTTATTATCAAAGACAACACTGTTATTCTGGTCATTTTTCTCATTAATAAACCAAGGATTGTCTTTAAAAACGATTTCAGATTTTTTAAAACCTAATACAGAGTTTCCTTCCTCATTAATAGTATGGTATAATGATAGGTCAAAAGAGTCATCATTGCGCTTACCACCTGTAAACTCTGAGCGCATAAAGAGTGTATCTTTAAGTGTCACATTAATGAGATTAAAATCTGATACCGCATAAAATCCTGCGTTTATACTATCTGCAGCGACATAAGTATTAAACAGTGGGTTCTTATTATCTACACGCACCTCAATAGCCTCTGCCATATACCCAAAGGCATCTATCTGTGGTGACTTAAAAGTGAGTTTAAACTCAGAGTCGTCTGCCACCACACTACCTCTTATAATAGTCTCTGGCTCTAGTTTTAAATCTGGCACAAAGACTTCTACAATCTTATTATAAATCGTAAACTCAAAATCCATAAACTGATTTTCTGTAAGAATCTCAGGTTGATAGTTTGTGTACAGACTACCTATGGCATTTTTAAAAAGAGGAACCACTTCACTAAACTTGTATATACCACTTACCTCCCCACTTATAATATCTGTAGAGTTTATAGCAATGGTGCGCACTTGCTTTTTATCAAACTTTGAAGTAATCTCAAAATCTTTAAAGCTGTAAGTGTTATTTTTATTTTGATAACTAGCATCCTCAAAAGAGATACGGCCATACATATTCTCTATACCTGTACCCTTCATATCTACAACAGCATTACCTTTAAGAATAGAGATGCTATCGTTAATAAAATTGAGAGTCACCAGATCTGCATAATCTATTTGTGCCTCTAGGTCATAACTATTTACATCTTTTGAAATATCTACAAGACCATTAAACTTACCCCGAGCATTAGGATCATCTATGAGTACTTCTCCGTCAAAAACTGGAGCTTTAAGATTTCCAAAAATTGTAATATCCTTATATGTATAGTTATTATAATTTAAGCTTGCAATTGTCCCAGAGAGCTTTGTGTTTACCGTTTCTTGTATAAATCCCTTACCATCTACATCTAGGTTAAATGTAGCATTACCTAGCCTTTCGTCATTAAATAACTTACCTAGGTTAAAATCATCTACTATCACGGTACCTTCATAACCAGCATTATCTGCATCTTGTAAGCCTGTCATTGCAAGATCAAGATTTACTGTACCTAGGTCTGTAGTTATAATACCTTCTGTAACAACAGCCTCACTTGTAAGTGCGTTGTTTCCAGTAAAACGTATTGTTCCAAGTTGTGTTATTTCTGTAGGTAGACTAGCAAGTGGTTTGGGCAGTAACTTTTTAAGGTCAAAATAACTTGTTTGTACAGTTTGATAATTACCAGAAATTCTAAAGTCATTACTGTCTAGTAAATTTTCAAAAAAAACATTTCCGCGTATCAGGGATTTTCCTAAGCCACGGACCTCAAGATTAGGAACCCTAAAATCATTGAGGTGTCCCGTGAGGTTACCTTTTATGTCTAATATAATATCTGGTGCAATATCATTATAAAAAGGGCGTATATCATTTGTTGATATTTCCGCTTTCGCGAAAGCGGCCTCCACCTCTACCAGAGTGTTAAAATCATCTAGTGCACCATCTGAGGTGTCTAAGATAATGTCGCCTTCAAGTGAAGAATCATCTGTAGTTAATGAAAATTCTTTAAGAGAAATTAAATCTGGATCGTAGTGAAATAGGCCATCTAGCGTCCTAATTTGATATCCTTTTATGGCATCAAAAGAGAGTGCTCTTATATGGGCATCTACCGTTTCATTCTTAAGTACAAAATCTTGCCAGTCTGTAGAGAGGTTTTGATAATCTAGCACAAAGGGGTCATCAAGCTCCTCGTTTATATACATAAATCTACCATCTGTAATTTCTACATCGTCTGATGAGAGAAAGAAATTTGTACTGCCTTGAGGATTTTGAGAAGCAAACTTGCGTGAAAACAATGACAAATTATCTGAGGTATCGCCTTTATATTTAGTCAGATAAAATCGCACACCATCTAGGCTTATGTCTCCCAGTTCAAGATCACTATCTAATACTTTTTGTAAGCTAAAAACACTTGTGGCTAGCTCACGCACGTAAATCATCGTGTCATTTTTGTGATCTTTTATAAGTGTACCTTTTACGAGTACATCACCGTTCCATTTAAGACCTACGCGCTCTAGATGAATCTCTGTACCATACTTATCATTAATACGATCTGTTGCGTTTTTTGCAATGCGAGTTTGCACCGCTGGAATAGAAAAAAGCAGCACAATGAGCCCAAATAGTAAGAACAACACCAAAAGCGTGCGAAGTGCTATTTTTTTAAATTTCTTGATAGGGCTTATTGTTTTAACTTTGTACACTTATTGCAACTTACGTGCCTTATGAATACAGATTCTCAAAAAACTTACATTCTCGCTATTGAATCCTCTTGTGATGATACTGCTGCTGCCGTATTACAAAACGATAAAGTACTCTCAAATGTTGTTGCAAACCAAGCGATTCATCAAGAATATGGAGGTGTAGTTCCAGAGCTTGCCTCGCGAGCACATCAACAAAATATAGTACCGGTTGTTACCGCTGCATTACGTAAAGCAAATATCGACAAAAAACAACTAAGCGCCATTGCTTTTACAAGTGGACCTGGCTTACTTGGGTCCCTTCTGGTAGGCACCTCATTTGCAAAGTCTTTTGCAATGGGACTAGACATACCTCTGCTAGATATTAACCATATGAAGGCACATATACTTGCTCACTTCATAGATGAAGAGGGGTATGATAAACCTAGTTTTCCCTTTATAGGTGTTACTATTTCTGGTGGGCATACACAAATAGTGCGTGTAGATGATTATTTTACAATGGAAGTTATAGGCGAGACCATAGATGACGCCGTAGGTGAAGCCTTTGATAAAAGCGCAAAAATTATGGATTTACCCTATCCTGGAGGACCTCTCATAGATAAGTATGCACAACTGGGTGATCCAAAAGCTTTTCCTTTTACAAAACCTAAAGTGGGTGGTCTTAACTTTAGCTTTAGCGGTCTAAAAACACAAATAATGTATTTTGTACAAAGACAACAGGAGGCAAACCCGGACTTTTTAAAAGAAAATAGAAACGATGTATGTGCCTCAATACAATATACCATTGTAAATATCTTGATGGATAAAATTAAGAAAGCAGTAAAAGAAACCGGAATTACTCAAATCGCTATAGGTGGTGGCGTATCTGCAAACAGTGGTATAAGAACGGCTCTCAAAAATGCCGAAACTACTCACGGCTGGAAAACTTTTTTACCAAAATTTCAATACACCACAGATAACGCGGCTATGATAGGGATTGTGGGATATCTTAAGTACAAAGACCTTGTAGAAAAAGATTCTTTTCAAAACTTAGAAGTAAGTGCTCAATCTAGATTGAAAATATAAGTATGCAACTATTTTACAGCAAGAGTCTTGATATAGAAAGTACCTCATACACTTTACCAAAAGATGAGAGTAAGCACGTTATACGTGTACTACGCAAGCAACCCGGTGATAGTATTTATCTTACTAATGGAAAGGGATACTTATTTACCGCACAGATTTACGACGCAAATCCTAACAAGTGTAAGTTATCTATCACAAGTCATACATACCAAGAGCCAAGAGATTACAAACTCCACCTCGCCGTAGCTCCCACAAAACTCAATGATAGGTTTGAGTGGTTTTTAGAAAAGGCAACAGAGATAGGCGTTACAGAAATCACACCACTACTTTGCGATCATAGCGAACGCAAAGTTATAAAGGAAGAGCGCTTTCTTAAAATCCTGCAAAGTGCAATGAAGCAGTCACTGCACTATCACTTACCTATATTACATCCTCTCACCTCTTTTAAAGATTTTGTAGCAAGTACTCAAAGCAACACCTTTATAGCTCACTGTGAAGATGATAAAAAGAGCCTACTCAAAAACGAACTATCACCCGCAACAGACTATACAATTTTAATAGGTCCAGAAGGAGACTTCTCTATAACTGAAATACAACTAGCCCTAAAAAAAGGTATCACTCCAGTATCACTAGGTAATAGTAGACTACGCACTGAGACTGCAGCTATTGTAGCCTCTCACAGTGTAGCATTTATAAATGAGTAAGGATTCTATTATTGATTACTCAATACTCGTCATATTACTAGTAATACTACTATTACAATTCAATTTCTTTCGATTTTGTAGATTCAATTATAAATTGTTTATTTGCTCACCTTGTTTTACCTTACGGTAAGGGGCCCAACTACTTAATTATTAAAAAGATAGATAAAATTGCGCAATTTTGTCAAGTTGGTCACACCCTTTATCCCGGCGTTAATAAGCGTTTGCGGAGGTATGCTCGCTATTACAGGGCTCATACTATACTTCCCTCTTGAAAACGTAGCACAACTGTTATCTGCATTACAAATTATTGCCATTATAAGTATTGTACTTGTAGTCGTTATTATAGGTTTTATTTTAAATAAGACAGCACAGTTACAGTTTACAGGAAACTCTACTAATGCAGAAATTGAAAAGCTCACACAGCAAATGCATTACTTTAGAGACATTGCAGATATACTTGTACGCTCTAAAGTTTGGGCTCCTGGTTTAAAAGAATATATAGATGACGAGTTTACCCATCTCAACTACTTTTTAGTAAAAGAGTTTTACAAAGGAAGATCAAAACTTGCACTAGAATACATTGAAGAAAAAGACAGATATGGTGAGACCGAAATACTATATCTCGAGACTAAAGCATTACTTCTTAATGACCCCAGTAAAGGCAGAGTAGATAATTATATGAATCCTAAAGAGTATGATCGCCGTATGCTCAAAAAATGGCGAGATCACAAAGTAGGCACTGGATGGAGTCATTACTTTGGTTTTAAATACAACCAGTTTAAAGAAGAGCTTGATGTGTCACGTATATATGAACGACACCAAGAAAAAATAATGAAGTATGCCGTGCAGATTGACCCCCTTCGTTATCAAAATGTAGGATTTAGTGAAGAACTCATATCAAAGCTAGGTATCCAGCTTTCAGATGAAGTCATACCGCAGTTACTAGGGTTAACACTACAATCTGTAAAACGTGTTCCTAAAATTATAACACTAGCATTTACATTATTTGTATTTCTTGTAATTTTTGGAGTATTTCAACCTATAGCTATCATCCTCTTTAATCTTGATATAATATTTAGCTTTATATCTATAAGTGTGGTACTTAGTGTGCTTATGTTTATGATGCTATCTATGTATCCATATATAACTAATCAAATAAATAAATAAGTTATTAATTACGCTTTCGCGAAAGCGTAAAAAACATCTTTAATACTTATATTTAATAAAGAATTGCTGTTTTAAATTGCCCTTCTAGGTTTTTAAAAATGCTACAACCTAGAATATATGTCAAAATTACCTAAAGCTCACCGCTTTACAGATCTATCAGACTATGGCAGAAAACCTGCTCAGTATCTTGTAAACATTCTTAAAGACACGACTACTACCCCTGTACAAGTTACCTTGTTATTTTTTATATCTGGAATTTTAGCCCTTTATTGTATTTATACAGGACACTATGTGCTCGCGGCAATTTTCTTAGTGGTAAAATCTATACTAGATGCCGCAGATGGTGAGCTTGCAAGAGTTAAAAAAACACCTTCATACACTGGGCGCTATCTAGATTCTATACTTGACATAGTGCTCAATGCGCTATTTTTATTTATGATAGGATACCTGACTGGATATTCTGTTATGTACATTGTTCTAGCATTTATTGCCTTACAAGTACAAGGCACTTTGTATAACTACTATTATGTTATTTTACGTAATAAACTAAATGGGGACACCACTAGTCGTATTATCGAGACAGGGTCTCCTACCGCATTACCAGGAGAAGAACAAACTACGGTAAACATCCTTTTTTACACCTATAAATTACTATATGGGCTTTTTGACAAGCTTATATACACGCTAGATCCTAAAGCTTCTAATGGTAAAATAATTCCAAACTGGTTAATGACACTTGTATCAACCTTTGGCTTAGGATTTCAACTTCTCATTATAGCTGTACTTCTCGTAATCCAGCTGCCTGAGGCTATTATTCCATTTTTTATAGGTTACACAATACTGGTCCCTATTTGTATCTTGTTACGTATGAAGTTTTAATCAATCTCACTATAACGCATAAAAAAAGCCCAGACTAGCAATTAGTCTGGGCTTTTTTTATAATCATTATCATCTTATAATCTGTACCCTACACTTAGAGTAAAGTACTGATTTTTACCTGTATTATTAACAAGGAAGTTATCGCTGTTTACTAAGCTATTACTATTTGCAGCTTCACCATCCTTTGGTGTGAAAGGAACAACAATTTTAGAGTCATCTTCAAATACTTCTAAAAACCCTCTTGTAAAACGTGCTTCTATAAAAACGCTCTCGTTAAAGTGATACCCTATACCTCCAAAGGCAGAGAAGTCTATAGACTTATAATTTTCAGACTGTAATGGGTCAGATATTTTTATTCCTGCTTGTGGCCCAGCAATTACAAAAAGCTGATTGAAATTTATTCTTAAACCTAATGGTAATTGTAAGTTATCAAAACGTGTTCCTTCATATTTGTTACCTTGAGAAGAAAACGCAAATTCTGGTTGAAAACTTATTTTATCATTAATTGGGAATTCGGCAAGAAATGCTACTGCAAATCCATAACGTCCTTCTTCGGCTCCAGTAGGTGCTTGCCTAGGGGTCTCACCGGCTTGATTAAAGAGACTAAACTCATAACCACTTATCTGACTATAGCTTAATCCAGCTTTAAAGCCAAGTCTTGCTCCTTGAGCAAATAGTTGCGTGCTGCATAAAAATGCAAAAAATAATAAAGAAAGTACTAGTTTTTTCATATCAAAAATATAATAGTCGTTAATAACATTTTAAGTCGCTGGGAAACTATTAGAATGTAAAGATAAATGCTATATATTAGATAATATGGCTTTTAAACAACAAAGCTATTTACACACTATAAAAAACAACATACAATCGATAAGGTGCACTTTAAGACTTAAAGTCTATAACCAACACCTAATTGTATTACTGCATTTTTACCTTCAAGGTTTGAGAAAGTTGTTCCTCCTCCATTACTAAAAGTTGTACTGTTGTTATCTTGAAAAATATCTGTTAATCCTAGCGTATATCTAGCTTCAACAAATATATTAGATTTAAAAATATATCCTATACCACCAAATGCCGAAGCTTCAAAGTTTGCAAATTCACCAGATCTATCTGGATTCCAAACTCTAACACCTATTTGTGGTCCTAGATTTACATATAAATCGCTTATTTCTAATTTGAGACCAAGTGGAAGATTTAAATAATCAAGTCTAAAGCTCTCTAAATTTTTACCTTGTTGTGAAAAGATAAATTCTGGAACAAAACTTAACTTTTCGGTAAGTGGAATATCAACTAAAAAACCTAAGAAATAACCTGTACGTTTTCCATCAAGTTGATCTTCTATCGTATTTGCCGCAGAAGAACCATCATTACTAAATTCAAAGCTATTAACATCTGAGAAGTTAATTCCGGCTTTAAATCCAGATGTAACTTGAGCATTTACAGCGGTAAACACAAATAAACTAAAGACAATTGTACTGAGTAATAATTTTTTCATTTATCCAATTTTCAGGGGATTAGGGCTTAAATATACATCATTTTATTTATGTTAACATTTATTTTGAAAGATATAAACTTTTGATAATACCATCTGCAAGACCAATTTTTGGGACAATTATTTGCTTTGCTTTTGATGACTTCATTGCTTGTAGGTATATTCTTAAAGCGGGTATTATAACGTCTGCACGGTCTGGATTGAGCTGTAATTCTATCACGCGTTGCTCGTAGCTCATATCACTTAAATCTTTGTATAGTTGTGATAAGAATAAATATGATAATGTTTTACCTGGTTTTTTTGTACTCAGTTTAAACACTTTATTAATGTTTCCACCAGAGCCTATAAGGTCTATGTGAGTAAAATCTTTACAGTGCCTATGTATCCAGTTTTTAAAAACTTCCCAATCTTCTGAAGCAACAAGATCATTAAGAAGTCTTACTGTTCCTATTTTAAAAGACCTCGAGGCAACAACCTTACCCATATGATAAATAGTTATCTCTGTGCTTCCACCTCCTACATCTACGTAGATGTATGTTCTGTCTTCTTTTATAAAACTTTGAAGATCTGTCGCGGCGATAATTTGTGCCTCTTCTTCACCGTCTATAATTTCAATATTAATATTTGACGCTTCTTTTATTTTTTTCGCGAAAGCGTGACCATTTTTTGCATCTCTCATCGCACTGGTAGCACAGGCACGGTATTCTTTTACCTGATGTGCATTCATAAGTAGCCTAAATGCTTTCATCGCATCTTCCATACGTGCCTGATTTTTTAAAGAGATTTCTCCATTAATAAAGACATCTTCTCCTAGGCGTATGGGCACTCGTACTAGGGCATTTTTTCTAAATAATGTAGGTCCGTTTTCTTGCTCAATTATGTTTGCAACAAGTAATCTAATCGCATTAGATCCTATATCTATTGCTGCGTATTTTAGTATGTTAAGCACTATATGTCTGTGAGTTTGTTTACGTAATAATCATAAGTAGCAAATTGTGACCTTACAAATGGTAATTCGTCTTTTTTATATTTATTATCCATTTGTTTATTAAGAACACGCGCCTTTACATTATCACTCCACGATATCTCGTGAGTATCTATAATTTCTTGCTTTACATCTTCATCATAAATAGGGACAGAAACCTCTACCCTGTTGTCCAGATTACGGCTCATCCAGTCTGATGAAGATAAGAACACTTTCTCTTCTCCGGAAGTTCCAAAAATGTATACTCTAGGATGTTCTAAGAACTTATCTATTATACTTATAACCTGAATGTTTTCACTCATACCAGGAACGCCTGGAATAAGACAACAAATGCCACGTACAATCATTTTAATTTTTACTCCAGCCTGACTCGCTTCATATAGCTTATCTATTATATCGTAGTTTGAGATACTGTTGAGTTTAAGTCTTATGAGACCTTCTCCCCCATTTTTAACCACTTCTATTTGCTCTTGAATGAGCTTATACATTCTTGAACGTGAGTAATGAGGAGATACTACTAAATGCTTGTACTTGTTTACAATATAATTAGTATCAAAAAAGTTAAAGAGTTTTGAGAGGTCTTTAAGTATTTCTTTATTTGCTGTAAACAGCGTGTAATCTGTATATATACGTGCTGTAGCGTGGTTAAAATTACCCGTACTTATAAAACCATAGCGCACAATTTTACCTTCTTCTTCACGCTCAATCACACAGACTTTACTGTGTACTTTAAGACCAGGTACGCCAAATATGAGTCTTACTCCTTCATTTTGCATTTTTTTTGCGTAGCGCATATTTGACTCTTCGTCAAATCTTGCTCTAAGCTCAATCTGTACCGTTACTTCTTTACCGTTTTGTGCCGCGTTTATCAATGCGCTAGCTATACTTGAAAGCTTTGCAAGTCTATATATAGTGATCTTTATAGATCTCACTTTTGGGTCTAAAGCAGCTTCTCTAAGAAACTTGATGGTATATGAGAAACTTTGATAAGGAGTATATTGTAAGAAATCTTTTTTTGCAACTATAGAAAATAGATTGTCTTCAAGACTAATCCCTGGTATGGGTAATGGCTTAACACTAGGGTAATAAAGTTCTTGCCTACCAAATGTAGGGAAGTTCATATAATCCTTACGGTTATGATAACGCCCGCCGGGTATAATACTATCCTTACGTTTTATACCTAGTTTATTAAGTAAAAATTGTAAGGTCTCTTCTTCTATAGTTTTATCAAATACAAAACGTACAGGCTCTCCATCTTCTCTTCCTTTTACACTACGAGTAAGTTTCTCTAAAAAACTTTTACCAAGATCTGATTCAATATCTAACTCTGCATCGCGAGTTATTTTAATCATATGTGCAGTAATACTGTCATATTCAAAAATGCTAAAAATAGTATCAAGATTATAACGAATCAAATCATCTAGAATCATTATATAATCTTTACCATCTACCTGCGGGAGTACTACAAAACGATCTAAAGTACTAGGTATCTCAAGCAGTGCATATAGCGGCTTTTGCTCCTCTGTAAGAGTCATCTTTACCATAAGGTAGGCATCGAGATCTTGTATACGTGGTAATTCTAAATCCTTACGCAATATGATAGTCTCTACAGCAAGTGCTACCTTATCTGTAAAAAAGTCTTTTATAAATGCTTTATGCTCAGGGAGTGTTACATCCTTCTCAGTAAGCATATATATATTTTGTTCTTCTAGCTTTTTGTAAATGTCTTCTAGAATCTCAAGACTTTCTGTCTGTTGCTCAATAACAATCTCGGTTATTTTACCAAGCAACTCTTCGGCAGAGTATACTCCTAGTGCTTTTCTACCTGTTTTACCCGCATCTACAATTCTACGTACGGTAGCATATCGTACTTTAAAAAACTCATCTAAGTTATTTGAAAAAATACCCAAAAACCTAAAGCGTTCTATAAGCGGCACACTCTCATCTGCTGCTTCTTGTAACACACGTGCGTTAAACTGTAACCAGCTTAGTTCTCTATTTATATACCTGTTTTCTTTAGTTTGCGTCATTTTAAAGTTCTTTTGGAGCCTTATGATAAATTGTCTTTCCGGGTGTTAACTCTTGCCAACTCTGAATCTCAAATTTGATAGCCGTAAAGGCTGCAGTAGCTACGTTATCTACTCGTAAATCACCATAGGAATTTACAAAATTTGTCATTGCATTATTATGACCAAAAACCATAAGTGTATCTACCTCATCACTTACACCCTTTATCACCTCAACCAGATCACGTCCTTCAAAATCGTACATTTTATGATTAAGTATAATCTCTGTATCTGGAATACCATATGCCTGTGCAAAAAACACCGCCGTAGTTTTTGCTCTTAAGGCATCACTGCTTATTAAAAGATCTGGCTTAGGCATCGTACCCGCAATATGTTCAGCCATTTTTGGTCCATCTTCAAGGCCTCGCTCATTGAGCGGTCGCTCGTGGTCTATTACATCAAATTTCCAACTTGACTTTGCGTGTCTTACAAGGTATAGTGTTTTCATATCAAGGGGCTAGTCGCTCTATTATCCAGTTATCACCTTCTTTACGATAGCGCACACGGTCGTGTAATCTACTAGGCCTACCTTGCCAGAATTCAACTGTAACTGGTTTTATGATGTAACCACCCCAGTGCGAAGGGCGCTGTATATCTTGATTTTTATATTTCGCTTTAAGCGAAATCATCTTTTCCTCAAGAATAGATCTATCTCTTATAACAGTGCTCTGGTCTGAAACTAATGCCCCTAGCTGACTATCTTTAGGTCTATTATTAAAATATGCATCCGAACGAGCAGCCGAAACTTTTTCTATATCACCTTTTATAATGACTTGTCTCTCTAAATTAGGCCAAAAGAAAGAAACACCTACTTTAGGATGCTGAGCGATACTCACTCCTTTCTCACTCGTGTAGTTTGTGTAGAATACAAAACCTTGCTGGTCATACTCTTTAAGAAGTACAATTCTTGATTTTGGAAAACCGTCATCACCTAGCGTGGCAATAGTCATCGCGTTAGGCTCTGCAACACCTCCAGCTTCTTCTACCTCATTAAACCAAGTTTTAAATTGATCTATAGGATGTTGTGCGACGTTTTCTATAAGTAACTCGCCTTTTTCGTATGATTTTCTGTAGTCGTGTAAGTCCCTGTTCATTGTAGTAAATGTACAAAGACCGCTATAAATTTAAAAGTGGAAGCTGCAGTATTATTTCCTCATAAACCCTTTCTTTATCAAGAGTTTTCTCACCTTATCATTGTGTTTTCTAATACGGGTAAATTCTTCATAATCCATATCGTCATCATCAAAATCTTCTGCACCAAACTGCCCCTCAAAGTTTTCAAGCATTTCTACCTGATCTGTATCTATATTATATCTGCGGTGCTCAGTGTATCCATCTGCATTTAAAAAGTACTCACAGATGTATTGATCTTCAAAAATATAAACCTTAAACGCAATACTTATGCTATCCTTTACAGAGGTAGACCCGTAAGTTTTATTAACTTTTTTAAGACGTATATCTGGATTAACAAGAAACAGGTTACGAGGGATTAAACCATCAAAATGTACTTGTAATCTTGCTAAAATAGGTTTTGCTATTTTCTTTACTTCTTCTTCCATCATAATCTTTTTTAAAAGGTAAAACTCTTACCATCGTCACCTAGGTGCACATTTTCAAAGTAGGGTGTGGCTTCTTTTATAAATTCTTGTAAATCACCATATCGTACAGAGTAGTGACCTAATATTAAATTTTTTACTCCAGCCATAGCTGCTATTTGTGCCGCTTGTGCTGCTGTACTATGCCCAGTAGGTTTACACAAGTGTGCGTGACTTTCTAAAAATGTAGCCTCGTGATACAATGCTGTTGCCCCTTGTATTTGTGATACAATTTCTTCATAATAAGCAGTATCACTACAATAAGCATAACTTTTAGGTTGCGGCGGGTCAAAGGTGAGTTGATTATTTTTTACAACGGTCCCGTTATCTAATGTGATATCTCCTCCCTGCTTTATTTTATTATAATATGCACGATCTATATCTAGTTTTAAACAAGCGGTTATGTCTAGCTTGCGCTCACCTAGTTTTTCTTCAAAATAAAAACCATTTGTATAAATGCGATGCTTGAGTGGTATAGTGGTTACCGTAATCTCTTCATTTTCTAAAATCACTTCTGGCTCCTTACTTGTTATTTCACGAAAGTGTAAGGGATAGCTTGTAAATCCTTTTGTGAGTTTTAATTGCAGTAAGATAAGCTCTTTTATACCCTTAGGACCATAAATGGTAAGCGGCGCAGTACGTTTAAGTAAACTAAAGGTGGTTATCACACCCATAAGACCAAAAAAATGATCACCGTGCAGGTGTGATATAAAAATGTGTTTAATACGAGCAAACTTAATCTTATTGCGTCGTAACGCTACTTGAGTGCCTTCACCACAGTCTATGAGCAATAGATTATTGCGTATTTCTAAAACTTGAGAAGTAGGGTTTTTATAACTACCGGGAGCAGCTGCATAACAACCTAGTATGGTAAGATGTAGATTGCTAGACATTACTGTATTTTTAAAAACCGAGATCGCGCTCTATCTCTTCCATTGCGATAATATCTCCAGCCTCTTCTAGCGTAGGGACTACCACCATCTCGTCTGGTACAAGGTCATAATCTATCCCTGTATTTACAATCACATAAGAGAGCTTACCACCACGCTGGTAGTTAGACAGTTTTATAAACTGTACAAGTTGGTCTAGAGTGAGATTTTCATACTTTAATAAATCTATAACAAGGTTTTTTTGATCGTAATGTAGTGGTACTATTTTCTCGAGATACATCGCAAAGTCTAACACGTCATCACGATCATCTCCTAGTATAGTGTACGTATCCTTTTCTGTAATTTTCATTATTGCTTAATTTTTGACGCAAGTAAATAGATGACAGCCATTCTCACAGCTACTCCATTTTGTACTTGATCTAGAATAATAGCTTGGTCTGAGTCTGCCACATCACTGGTAATCTCTACACCTCTATTTATGGGACCTGGGTGCATTATTACAATTTCCTTATTAAGCGAGTTAAGCAGTTGTTTATTTACTCCATACTGCTGGGTGTACTCTCTGGTACTAGGGAAGTAGCTTATGTCCATACGCTCGTTTTGTACTCTAAGCATATTTGCCACATCACACCACTCTAGTGCTTTTCTTAAATCTAGCTCTACCTCAACGCCTAGTGATTCAATGTACTTAGGCATTAATGTTTTGGGTCCACAAACTTTTACATTTGCTCCTTGTAGCTTGAGGGCATAAATATTTGAGAGTGCTACTCTACTATGTAAAATATCGCCCACTATGACCACGTTTTTTCCAGCAACATCACCTAGTTTCTCACGTATAGAGTAACTATCTAGTAACGCTTGCGTAGGGTGCTCGTGTGCGCCATCTCCAGCATTTACTATACTTGCTTTTATATGTTTTGATAAAAAGATACCTGCTCCAGGGTTAGGGTGACGCATTACCACCATATCTACCTTCATAGATAAGATGTTATTTACGGTATCTATAAGTGTTTCTCCCTTCTTAACAGAAGAGGCTGCAGCAGAGAAGTTAATTACATCTGCGCTTAATCTCTTTTCGGCTAGCTCAAAGGAGAGCTTTGTACGGGTGCTGTTTTCAAAAAAAAGATTTGCGATGGTAATATCACGTAAAGAAGGAACTTTTTTAATAGGTCTATTAATCACTTCCTTAAAATGATCTGCCGTTTTAAAAATAAGTTCAATATCTGCAGCAGTGATATATTTAATACCCAGCAAATGGTTGACACTAAGCTCACTCATACTCAAAAATTAGCTTTTTACAAGATATACGGTGTCTTCGCCTTCATTTTCTTTCCAGCACACCTTTACTTTTTCTTCATTTATTGCATCTACCTGTCGCCCTTTATAGTCTGGTTGTATAGGTAGGTGTCGAGAGAACCTTCTATCTATAAGACATAGCAGCTCTACCTCTTCTGGACGTCCAAAGCTTTGTACTGCGGTAAGAGCAGCATTAATGCTTCTACCTGTATAAAGAACGTCGTCTATAAAGACTACCTTTTTCTTTTCTACTACAAAATCAATCTTGGTCTTATTTGCTTCTAGCGTCTTCTCTGTTCTTCTAAAATCATCTCTATAAAAAGTGATATCAAGATAGCCTAGCTTTATTTCTTCTATGGCATATTCTTCTATCAATAACTTTTTAATACGTTCGGCTAGGTAGACACCTCTGGGCTGTATACCTATTAAAACGGTTTCTTTAAAATCTAGATGATTCTCAATGAGTTGACAAGCCAGACGATTGAGAATGATGTTGATCTCTGTCGCGTTAAGAAGTACTTTTTGGCTCATAGATATTTCCGAAATCTGTTCGGAGGACAAAGTTACACAATATTAAGGTTTACTGGTAGGGTTTGTTACGCTTTCGCGAAAGCGTACTCTGCAACCCCTTCTCTAAAAAAAGAAAGCACCACCATACGGCAGTGCTTTCACCATTTATATAATTATTAATTAATAATAACTACAATGTCTATAATGGCTTTATGTTTTTATGCTTAGAATCCAGCTTGTAATACTACAGAAGTGTTACCAGTACCTGTTTGAGAAACTGTACTTGTGTTACCTGCACCTAACTGACCTACTAGAGACCCGTTAGACGTACCGTCTTGTAATACTGTAGATACGTTTCCTGCTCCAAATTGAGCAGTTAATGCACCATTACTATCTCCGGTTTGTGTTATACTAGAAGTGTTCATATCGCCTACTTGCAAAGTTACAGATAGGTTATCATTACCATTTATAGTAGTAAAACCATCATTATCATTTCCGAACTGTCCAAT
>JAHDEV010000001.1:32321-39719 GCA_020628615.1 Dokdonia sp. | reverse complement strand
ATAGAACGGTTATCATCTCCTGTTTGTGTAAGTACAGAGTTATTATCATCACCTACTTGTCTAGATGAAGAGGTATTATCATCTCCTAAAACTGTTGCAAAACTATTGTTATCATTACCAGTTTGGATAATTTCTGTAGTGTTATCGTCTCCAATTATATTTATCCCGTCACCTGGCAAGTAATCATCTCCTGCGTTATTACGATCTCCTGTTTGCGCAAAATTTGAAATGTTACGATCACCATCTATAGCCGTAAGAGCACTGTTATCATCTCCAGATTGTGATACACTTGTACTGTTTCCTGTCCCTAAAACCTGTACAACAGTGTTATTTCTATCACCTACTTGGTCTACATCATTTAAATTGCTATCACCATAAAATCTTGTTATAGCCCTGTTGTCATCTCCTTGCTGTAAAATGTTTGAATCATTTGAGTCTCCACTTTGTATGATAGTAGCTAGGTTATCATCACCATCTTGCGCTATAACATTTTCATTACTATCTCCTAATTGTTCTGCAGTAGCGGTATTATCGTCAGATAATTGACCAGAAGTTGCAGAATACTGGTTTATAACAGATTTATTACCTACTCCATCTTGTAGAAGAGTTGCTTCATTACGGCTACCCAAACGTGTCACAGCACCGTTACTAGATACTTGACCTTGGTTAATTCTAGAAGAGTTGTGACTTCCAGTTTGTAATACTTCAAAGTTGTTATCATCACCCCCTTGACTATTTTTATTACGGTTGTTTCTACCTAGAGATACTACCTCTGCAGTGTTATTGTCCCCCTTAGTAACTAGCTCGTTATTGTTAATAGATCCTACCTGTAATACTGCTGAAAGGTTTGCATCTCCTACTTGCTCTACAGAGCTTACATTGTCTTGCGCTACAACTGTTGTAGCAAATACTAGCGCCGCAGCACTGATCATTAATTTTTTCATAGTTTAAAAAATTAGATTAATAATAAATGGTTAATAAATACAGTATCCTATGCTATTTTTTTACAATAGTATGGTGTGCACAAACGTGCATATAATCAATCTATTACGGGGGAGAGTGTTGAGATACAAACTAAAGGGGGAAGGTGCTTGATCTTTATCAACATTGTAAAGCTAAAACAGAATGCTAAACAAAAAGTAAATTCTTACAATTTTTCGACAATGTGAGAAAATTCTTTTTCAAAACCCTTTTAACCATAACGTTTTCAGTATTTTACAAATTTAACATTAACTACTTTTTAAAAAAATTAGCAATTTATTTTGATGATTATTCTTACAAAATTTAGTTAGTAAAGTATATATCTACTGTTTTTGTTTAACGCCTTGATTATCAAAACGCGAGCTTAGATTAATAGAAGACCTTTTTACGCTTTCGCGAAAGCGTATGGATACCTAACTTCGTAACTCATCTTATTTTACACATTATGTCGCAAACTAAAACCTGGTGGAAAGAAGGTATTGTATACCAGATTTACCCTAGATCCTTTAATGACACTACCGGAAATGGTATAGGAGATTTACGTGGTATTATAGAAAAACTAGATTATATAGCTAGTCTTGGTGTTACCATTATATGGTTAAATCCCGTATATGACTCGCCAAATGATGATAACGGCTATGATATACGTGATTATCGCAAGATAATGGCAGAGTTTGGCACTATGGAAGATTTTGATGAGCTACTCTCTGGTATGAAAGAAAGAGGGTTACGTCTCATTATGGATCTTGTAGTTAACCACTGTAGTGATGAGCACAAGTGGTTTAAAGAGAGTAGATCTTCTAGAGATAATAAGTATCGAGATTACTTCCACTGGTGGCCCGCCGAAAAAGGAACGCCGCCTAAAAGATGGAGCTACTTTGATGTAGAAGAAAATGCCTGGAAATATGATGAGCAAACAGACGCTTACTACCTGCACTACTTTGCTGTAAAGCAGCCAGATCTTAAGTGGGAAAACCCAGCCGTGCGCAAGGAGGTTTATGATATGATGCATTTCTGGTTTGAAAAAGGAGTAGATGGGTTCCGTATGGATGTAATTCCTTTTATAAGTAAAGACACTAGCTATCCAGAAATTAATGCGACAGAGCCACACGAGTATATTGCCTATTATGCAAATGGGCCTAAGGTACACGAGTATCTTAATGAGCTTAATACAGAGGTAATCTCAAAGTATGATGCATTTACCGTAGGTGAAGGCCCCGGGATAGCTATAGACCAAGCGCTAGATTTTGTACACGAAGATCGTAAAGAGATGGATATGTTCTTTCACTTTGACTTGATGAGCCTAGATAGAGCTCCAGGCGAAGTTTTTAAAATGAGAGAAGGAGGATATAGTCTTGTGGAATTTAAGAAAGTATTTAGTGACTGGGATGCTGCTTTTCAAAAAGCTGGTTGGGGCTCTTTATTTCTTGCAAACCACGACTTCCCGCGGTCTGTAAGCCGCTGGGGGAATGATAGCCCAGAACACTGGAAAAACAGCGCTACCCTACTCCATACCTTTTTACTCACTATGCGAGGTACTCCCTACTTCTATCAAGGTGATGAGATAGGTATGACTAATGTATGCTTTACAGACATAGAAGATTATCGAGATATAAACACTATAAATAGATACAAAACGGTACAAAACCGAGGTGGCGATCTAGAAGCTTTTATGCAAAGTGAGCAACACGCCGCGAGAGAAAATGCGCGCACACCTATGCAATGGGATACAAGCGCAAATGCTGGATTTACAAAAGCAACTCCCTGGATAAAAGTAAATCCAGATTATGAAGATGGAGTAAATGTAGAAGCACAGGTAAAAACCAAGCACTCTGTTCTTTCTTATTTTAAAGATATTACAGCGCTTAGAAAAGCACACCCTGCGCTGGTATATGGAGATTATGAATGTATACGACCAGAGCACGAGCGTGTGTATTGCTATACAAGAACTCAGGAGGATCAGAGGTTCCTTATACTTCTCAATTTTTCTAACGAGGTAGAGTTATTTTCATTGCCATTATCAATAAGCTACAACCGAAAAGTAAAACTCATCTCAAATGACAAGATACTAGATGATAAAACTTTTAAAGAATTCTTACTAAGACCTTGGCAAGCTATTGTCTATAAATTAGAAAACTAATAATCTGACAGCACAAAAACCGCAATACCTATAAAAACAAAAATCTGTAACCATTTAAGCACTATAGGAGCCTTGTCACTCGTACGTAGTATATGGGACACCTTTCCGGCAACAACCGCAATCGATCCAAAAATTATAAAGGACTCTACCATAAATAGAAGACCTAACACATAAAATTGATACACCGTATTACCCTCAGGATCCCAGAGAAAACCCGGAAAAAATGCTAGAAAAAATATAGTCACCTTAGGGTTAAGGATATTCATAAGTACACCTTGTTTAAAGAGTGCGAGATATGTTTTCTTTGGCGCTCCTTCTGCTAGGTTTATAGTACTATCACTTTTAAATACTTTATAAGCTAGGTAGAGCAAGTAAATTGCTCCTACAATTTTTATAGCGAGAAACAGATACGGAGAGGCTGCTATAATTGCAGAGAGTCCAAAGGCTACTAGCGTAGTATGTACAATGCAACCCGTAATAAGCCCAGCTGTAGTTGCCAGTCCAGATTTACTGCCATTTGCAATGCTCTGGGTGAGCACGTATATGTTATCTGGCCCTGGTGAAAATGCTAGTAAGGCAGTTGCTGCAAGAAAGGCTAGTAAAGAAGCTATCACAAAGACATAAGTTTATAATGCTCTAAAGTAAAGAAAAAGCAAATACGATTACCACTGTCGCTCTTTCCACATTGTGTAAAAGCCTAAAACTAGTAACAAGCCCGCAACTGCAAGTTTGAGCCATTGTGGTATAAATGCTGCCACATCTGGCTTCATTGCAAAAAGCATTACGGCAATGGAGGCAAAAATAAGTTTGTGCGAATTTCTCATAATTGTAAATAAACCCTTGTAGACGAGAGTTGCATATTAACCTTTCGCTAGTATTGCTTTATTTATGTCTTTTATGAGACTTGGCCCTTCATAGACAAACCCAGTGTATAATTGCACCAGCGAGGCACCGGCTTCTATTTTATCTAGTGCATCTTGAGCACTGTGTATACCACCTACCCCTATAATAGGGAAAGATCTATTACTCTTATCTGCTAGGTATTTTATAACTCTTGTAGAGCGATCTGTTACAGGTTTACCACTTAAACCACCGTTACCTATCTCTTCTAGTCTAGCATCTGTAACTTTAAGTCCCTCACGATTTACAGATGTATTACTCGCAATCACTCCATCTAGACCTGTGTCTTTTACAAGTGCGACAATCTCGTCTAGCTGTTGATCGTTTAAGTCTGGAGCGATTTTAAGCACAATAGGTCGCTGTATCTCATAAGACGCATTTGCTTTTTGTACAGCTTGTATAAGTTCTTCTAGGTAATCTTTATCATTAAGCTTTGCGTGACTAGATACATTAGGGCAACTCACATTAAGTACAAAATAATCTACCACGGGATGTAACTCGTGAAAACACGTAAGATAGTCTGCTGTATAATCTTCTGGGGCTGTATCGGTATTTTTACCTATGTTACCACCTATAATAATCGCGTTGTTTTTTCTATTCTTAAGACGCTTTGCTGCCTCTTTTACACCGCCATTGTTAAATCCCATACGGTTTATGAGACCTTGATCTTCTTTTAGTCTAAAGAGGCGTTGCTTCGGGTTTCCTTCTTGAGCTCTAGGCGTGACCGTACCTATCTCTATAAAACCAAAACCAAGATCTCCTAGCTCATTAAAAAGTTTTGCATCTTTATCAAACCCTGCGGCAAGACCCACGGGGTTTTTAAAGGTAAGGCCTAATACTTTTCTCTCTAGACGCTTATCTTCTACTTTGCCCATACTATTCAGTATTCCAGAAAGACCGAGTTTATGCAGACGTTTTATCCATCTAAAGGTAAAGTAGTGCACTTTTTCTGGATCAAAAGAAAATAGAATCGGGCGTATGAGGAGTTTGTACATTTCGGTGATTTCTGTGGTGCAAAAATACTCCAAAAAGAGGTATTTTTGAAGTAGAACCGAATGATGATTTTTTAAGCTTTCGCGAAAGCGCACTCATAACCACCCACAATGATAGATAAAGACGCACTACTCAAAAGATTTATAAGCTACGTAACCACCTATACCGAAAGTGATCCCGCAAGTGACACCACCCCTAGTACTGAGTGCCAGTGGGACCTCGCAAGACAACTGCGTGATGAACTAGAAGCAATGGGGATGACAGAGGTTACTATAGATGAGAATGCATATGTAATGGCTACATTACCTAGCAATGTAGATTATGAGGTGCCAGTTATAGGGTTTGTCGCACACTTTGACACCACTCCAGATTTTACAGGTAAAGATGTAAAACCGCAAATATGGGAAAACTATGATGGAGGCGATCTTATGCTTAACAAGGAGCAGAATATTGTATTATCTCCAGATTATTTTGAAGATCTTAAACAATACAAAGGTCAAACTATTGTAACTACAGATGGTACTACCCTTCTAGGAGCAGATGATAAAGCGGGTATTACAGAGATTATGGAAGCGATGCAATACTTGCTGGCAAATCCTCAAGTAAAACACGGTAAGATACGTGTAGGCTTTACGCCAGATGAAGAAATAGGTCGCGGAGCGCATAAATTTGATGTAGAAAAATTTGGTGCTGCCTGGGCATACACGATGGACGGTAGCCAGATAGGCGAGCTAGAGTATGAAAATTTTAATGCCGCAGGTGCTGTAGTTACCATAGAGGGTAAAATAGTGCATCCAGGGTATGCAAAAGGTAAGATGGTAAATAGTATGTATATCGCGACAGATTATATAAATAGCTTACCTAGACTAGAAACTCCAGAGCATACCTCAGATAGAGAAGGATTCTTTCACCTTCATAATATAGAAGGGAGTGTAGATAGTACAAAACTTGAGTACATCATAAGAGATCACGATAAAGGACACTTTGAAGCTCGCAAGGCTATGATGGTACAACTGGCAGATGAGCTTAATGCACAGCTAGAAAAAGAGCTTGTTACCGTTGAGGTAAAAGATCAATATTTTAATATGCGCGAGAAGGTAGAGCCTGTAATGCACATTGTAGACATTGCAGAAGAAGCTATGAAGGCGCTTGATATAGAGCCACTCATAAAACCTATACGTGGTGGTACAGATGGATCACAACTATCTTTTATGGGACTACCTTGCCCTAATATCTTTGCTGGTGGACATAACTTTCACGGGAGGTATGAGTATGTTCCCGTAGAGAGTATGATGAAAGCCGTTGAGGTCATTGTAAAAATTGCAGAGCTTACTGCTCAAAAAAATGCATAACAAGTAGCAATCTATTTAAAAAGTAAATAAAATGAATCCCTCTGCAACTGGCTGGGTAAAAAAGCACTTCTCATCATTTCTTGATTTTATAGACAAGAATGCGATGGATGAAGAAGACTTCTACGAGGCTTTGCGAGCAGTGGGATTTATTTATGGGCACTCACTAGACACACTTACAGAAAAAGAATCAAAAGGTCTTACCTGGACTACTCAAGAAAAGACAAAGGTTAACCTTTTTGACGCACTTGCATTCACCTATTACGATACTATTACAAATGCAAGAAAAGAAGATTGCCTGGAGGCCATCATCGCTTTTTATAAATTACTTGATAAGAAGGAACAGTACATCATAAATATCCCTATAGGTAAAGGATCACTTGAGTATAAAGTAGAAAAAATCATACACCAGCGTGTACAGACTAACGAGTCTGTTTTACAAAAAAACTTTAGCCACATTATAACTAATGCACTGGTTTATATAGATATCTTAAGTTTTGACCACTACCTTATTACACAACAAGATCCTTATGAGTATGCAAAAAAGCTAGAAGCCGTACTTACAGAAACCATATGGCTAGCGCTGCAACAAAAGGAAAGTAAAGATGAGTACAACAAGCTACTTATAAAACTATTTGAAAGTTCGCTGCGTTATAACTCATTAATTAAGCACACACATACACGGGTTACAGAGATAGATTTAAGTATAGTCACAGAACCGTTAGAGCAACAATACCTACTTGACTTATGTAGTTTATCCCTCTGGGATGATCAAAAAATAGATGAGCACGAGCGTCTTTTTATTATGGAATTTTGCACAGTTATGGGCCTAGATGAAAAAGGCTATCTAGAGGGTGTACTTGCTGTAAAAACCTTCCTTACCCAGCATAGCGATGAAGTTGCCTATCTCAACTACAGTAATCCTGTAAAGCATTTTTATAACCAGACCACAAGTACGGTAAGTAATCTCATCTCTCGCAATAGTAAAAGACTAGTAAGAGAGATACGTGAGAGCCGCGATCTGGTCATATTACT
>JAHDEV010000001.1:0-32221 GCA_020628615.1 Dokdonia sp. | reverse complement strand
ATAGTAAAAGACTAGTAAGAGAGATACGTGAGAGCCGCGATCTGGTCATATTACTAGGGCAATCTACCACGCGCGATCTATCTAAAGACGAACGTAAACTGGTAAAAAATCAGTTGCTAGATATATGTAAAAGTATACCGTCACTAGCAGTGTTTTTACTGCCTGGAGGTGGTTTGTTATTACCTATACTCGTGCGACTTATCCCAAAAATGCTACCTAGCGCCTTTAATGAAAACCTTGAAGATTAAGCAATCCAGGTTTTAAAATCTTTTACACGCTCGCGACTTACAATTATTTCTTGCTCATCCCAGTTATTAAGCTTTATCTTAAGTCTAGAATTTGTGTATGCTATAATATCTGCTATGGCATTAATATTTACATAATACTTTCTGCTTACGCGAAAGAATGTCTCAGGCTCAAGATCATTTTCTAGAAGCTCTAGCGTAGTATCTAGCAAGTAATTACGCCCCTCTATAGTGCCTGCATAAGTCCCTTTGTTTTCACTATAAAAGCATTCTATCTCGTCTATAGGAATCATTTTTATATGCTGCCCTATCTTAGTGGTAAAACGTTTTTTATACTCTCGCTCTACCGGCGTAGCACCTAGAAGCTTACGTATATCTTCAAAGTTAAGTGCCACATCTTGCGGCTTAGGTGCGCGCTCCTTAAACTTATTTACCGCCTTCACAAGATCTTCGTCATCTATGGGTTTAAGTAAATAATCTACACTGTTAAGTTTAAAAGCTTGTAGCGCATACTCATCAAAGGCTGTGGTAAATATAATAGCACTCTTAACCTCTATCTCATCAAATATTTCAAAAGACAAGCCATCAGATAATTGGATATCTAAAAAAATCAAATCAGGATGCGCATTAGACTTAAACCAAGCCACTGCTTCTGCTACAGAGTGTAGCATTTCGTTTACAGTTACTCCTAGTTCGGCTAGCATTCTATTAAGTCTTCTAGCAGATGGTTTTTCGTCTTCTATGATGAGTACATTCATTTATTTATGCTTTGATTTACGTAAAAATACTAATTCTTATTCTTGCTCGACAAGGGTACCTTCTTTCCAGATATGTGATAATGTATTGAGCTTCATTACATCATTTACTGGTGATTGCTCCAGCAATAGCAAATCTGCTTTATAGCCTTTCTTTATGTATCCTACTCCTTCTAGAGAAAACTTCTCTGCAGGTAGTGACGTAGCACTTGCTAGTACAGCCTCTATGGGTAATCCCGCTTTCGCGAAAAAAGCCAACTCTTTATACAAATCACTTCCTATGTTAATATTTGCATTAGGTGGATCTGTACCTGCCAGTATAGGAATCCCAGCGTCATACAGACGTTTTACCTCTTTTAAAAGATTTGCTTCTATAAGGGCTGTCTCCTCTGTGGTTTTATTAAAGTACAAAGGCTGTATCAACACCGTGGTAAGTATGGTGGGTATTACAAAGAAGTCCTTCTCTCCTACTAGCGCTTGTAAGTGGGCATCTGTCATAGGTTTATCGTGATAGATGTGTACGAGTCCATCTGCATTACTAATTAAAGAATTATAAGCATCTTCTTCATTTGAAACGTGTACGACTGCTATTTTACTTGCTTTATGTGCTTCTTTTATAATCTGTGCTACCGTTTCTTTATCCAGTGTCTTTTTCCACGGCTCTACTATGATTTTAATATAATCTACACCTGCAGCTACTCTGTCATTCACCCACGGTTCAGCATCTGCGGGTTTACTTAAAGTGGGAATAGGAAATCCATATTGTGTACCGTGACCGCCCTCTGTGGTGGCAGCATATCCTGCTCTGTATAATCTAGCACCATCTAGAGAGGTTCTGGCATCTACCATTGCTTTTTGCATAGGTTCCATACCGTGCATATCTAGTAGGTTAAGCACTCCTGCTTGAGCTGCTTCTTTAAGTTGTGGTAATGCCCAGGTGTGCACGTGTGCATTTGTAAGAGCTGGCATTAAGAATTTACCTCGACCGTCTATGATGGTTTCGGCTTTTTGGGGTCTTTTAGATACTTTAGTTATCGTCCCGTTACTTACTGCTACAGATCGGTTTTCTAAAATTTCTTCTCCATTAAATAGTGTTACATTGTTTATAACAAAATCTCCTTGAGCGCTAGTTATAGAAGTTATAACTAGCAGGAGTGTAAGTAGTAGTGTTTTCATAGTTTTTATTTTTCGCGAAAGCGTGAAGAAAACTCTTCCTCCTCTTCTTGCATAAACTCTTTAATCTTGCGCTCTTCCCACTTACGTATGCCTTTTAAAAATCTAAAGCCTTTAAAAACATAAATCCAGTGTATAAATAGAGACAATCCCCAAAAAAAAGGTGTTGTAAATCGCACCCACCACGGCGCATACTCACCGATATGTAAGTCAAAAAAGATGCCTGAATAAAACAGCTGTAGTAAGGTGTTTATGACGAGATAGACGGTAAGGTGATTATAGAAACCTTTCTCATCTGCTACGCGTTTTTTTGCGCGTTCATATTTTTCTTTACTATACTCCATTACTTTCTTATTATAGGGTTTGAAGAATTTTCTCTTTCATCTCTCTCTAGGTGTTCTTGTATTTTACGCTGTTCCCATCCTTTTCCTAAAAAGATACCTAGACCAAACAGCTTGAGACCGTCTATCACAATACCTAGAAGTGAGAATCCTACTACCCACAGTACCCAAGGGTTTCTAAACTCATTTACATAATAATTTATCCCCGCGATAACGGCACAAACGATGATAGCATTTATAATTTTACCATAAAACTTACGCACCTTTTGTACGTGAGCCACTGCTCTTTGATATTTTTCTTGTGGCGTTTCCATATGCTATTATTTTAAATCATCATTACGTAAGTACTCATCTATCTTGCGCTGCTCCCACTCTTTTGAGAAAAAAGGATTCCATCTAAAGGTATTTGCTGCGTGGCCTAATATACCAAGTCCCCAACCTAATATAGGAAAGATTGCCCAAAAATAACCGCTCGTAAAATAGTTAAGCGATAGAAAGAATACGACAAAAATTAAATAAATGCCTAGATGGTTATAAAACTCTTTAAGTTCTCCTACTCTTGCTTGTGCTCTTTGATATTTGTTTTCTTGATCTGAAGTTCTCATAATTACTTTGTTATTGATTGATGGTGTAAATATCATATCAAATAGCTTGTTTTTAAAGTAGTACTTACCGAATTGTAGAAAATATGCCCTCAATTGTAAAACAGACATATATAGCCTTGAAAAAGACCGCTTCAAGCCGTATCTTTAAAAGAAAAAAAGAAATGTTTGGATTATTTAAAAAGAAAAGCCCAGTTGAAAAACTACAAGAAAAACACAAAAAGATACTAGAACAAGCCTTCCAACTATCTAAGAGTGACCGAAGTGCGAGCGATAAGCTATATGCAGAAGCTGCCGAAATAGAAAAAGAGATATCACGACATTCATAAATTTTTAACATAATGTTTTGATTTTCTACTAAGTATTGTAAGATTCTTTCTATTTTACAACCGCAAACCTTAAACACTCTTATATGAAATCCCTATTCTATTCCTCAGAAAAACTGAGGCGCTTAAAGGCGTACCGTAAAAAAGCAATCTCAAATGCAAAAAAATGGAACGGTACAGACGAGATGGCAAGTCACAGCTATCAAATAATGGTAAAGGTCATAGATCAAAAAGTATCTGCCCTTACTGTTAATAAGTAAACAAGAAAGAGGCCATACTCACTAGTATAATTTTATATACCCCTTTATATTTGTGAGTATGGAACCGTTCATAGTATCAGCTCGAAAATATCGCCCTACCACCTTTAAAGATGTTGTGGGACAACAAGCTATTACTAACACGCTTGAAAATGCGATTCAAAACAACCACCTTGCACAGGCATTACTTTTTTGTGGTCCTAGAGGAGTGGGAAAGACGAGTTGTGCCCGTATACTAGCAAAACAGATAAACACAGACGAACATACTAGCCCAGATGAAGACTTTGCCTTCAATGTTTTTGAGCTAGATGCCGCTTCAAATAACTCTGTAGATGATATACGAAGCCTTATAGATCAAGTACGTATCCCTCCTCAGGTAGGTAAATACAAAGTCTATATTATAGATGAGGTCCATATGCTCTCTGCAGCAGCCTTTAACGCTTTTCTTAAAACACTAGAAGAACCACCTAAGCACGCTATATTTATACTTGCCACCACAGAGAAGCATAAAATTATACCTACTATACTCTCTCGTTGTCAAATATTTGACTTTAAACGTATCACAGTAGCAGACGCGCGCAAGCACCTAGTACAAATCGCTGCCGAAGAAGGTATAGAAGCAGATGAAGAAGCACTGCACATTATCGCACAAAAGGCAGATGGAGCAATGCGTGACGCATTATCTATTTTTGATAGAGTAGTAAGTTTTAGTGGGAAAACGCTTTCGCGAAAAGCGGTAACCGAAAATCTAAACGTATTAGACTACGACACCTACTTTACAACTACAGATCTCTTACTGGCAAATGATATCCCGCAGGTACTGGTACAGTTTAATGATATCCTGGCAAGAGGTTTTGACGGGCATCATTTTATAGCAGGTCTGGCATCACACTTTAGAGACCTAATGGTTTGTAAAAACCCACCTACAATACATTTACTAGAAGTAGGTGACAGCACTAAGAAAAAATATTACGAGCAATCACAAAAAACCTCTATGCCTTTCTTAATGGAAGCTATAGAAATAGCAAACACTTGTGATCTTAAATTTAGAACCAGTCGTAACCAGAGATTACTGGTAGAACTAAGCCTTATGCAACTTGCCTCTATCACTTTTGATGGAGAAAAAAAAAATGACGGTCCATTCATAGTTCCGCCATCTTATTATAAGGTAGATGCTACACAAACAGCACAAATTCAAGTTAACACTCCAGCCGTACAACAGGTAGCACAACCCCAAACTTCACAAGAGCAAGCCGCACATAGCTCTACACAAGCTCAACAAACATCACCTGTACAACAGGCGCAAGAACCAGCTATTACAGAAAAGCAGCCCGTAAATCACAATATAGCTACTCCAGTAAGCGATAACGAGTCCCAAGTGACTACGCAAGTCTCACCAATTAGCGCCGAAGCTAATGCAACTGCACCAGTAACAGAACAAGTAAGTCCAGCTACTCCTGCTCAACCAGAGCAACCTGTACCTGCTCAAGGTTCACCCACTACACAGGCAACACCAAGCCTATCTATACGCAAGGACAGAGTATCAGGGCTTTCTCTAAAAGGCTTACAACGCAAAAAAGAACTTGAACAACAAAAGGCAGATAAAAAAGTAGATGTTCAAAACCTGCCATCAGAACCCTTTACAGAAATCGCAATGCAAGCCGCTTGGGCTTCTTACGTGAAAAAACTACTACAAAAAGGAGAGCGCATCATCGCTTCAAATCTTGAAGCAGACCAACCTACTCTTAACGGAACTACCATAGAACTAGAATACCCTAACGAAACAATGAAAATAGAGGTAGAACGAGCACAGGGACCACTACTTGAATATTTAAAAAGAACTTTAAAAAACTATGATATCACCCTTGATATCACTGTAAATGAAGAGGTACAGCGCAAATATGCCTACACTCCTCAAGAAAAATACGATAAATTAAGAGAGCAGAATCCTGCTCTAGATATATTGAGAAAGACTTTTGATCTAGATTTATAAAAACCTTTGCTATGGAAAATAAAGAAGCAATACAAATGCTACATCTTAAACTACCTACAGATCCAAGGTGGGTAAATATTGTAGAAAAAAACATAGAAGAAATCCTTACAGATCACGCATATTGTGAGCAAAAGGCAGCCTCTAGCGCAATCTCATTTATTATAGGTTTTCCAGAATACTCAGAGCTTGTAGCTGCAATGAGTGATCTGGCTATCGAAGAAATGAGCCATTTTAAAATGGTACACGACCTTATGGTAGAACGAGGTTTACACTTAGGTAGAGAGCGTAAAGATGAATATGTACATAAACTACGTTTTTACTTCCCAAAAGGTGGCTCAAGAGTAGAAAGCTTAATAAATAGATTACTTGTAGCAGCACTCATAGAGGGAAGAAGTTGCGAGCGTTTTAGACTGCTATCAGAACAGCTAGAAGATAAAAAGCTCGCTAAGTTTTACCGTAAGCTTATGATAAGTGAGGCGGGACATTACACAATGTTCTTAAATTTTGCTCGTCAATATGGAGATCGTAAAAAGGTCGATGCCAAGTGGCAAGAATTACTTGATTTTGAAAAGCAAGTAATGAAAGATCTAAGTGTTAAGGAAACTATGCACGGATAATATAATCGTAAAACTATGCGCACAGCACTAATTCTCTTGTCAAGCTTTGTACTACTTCTTTGTTCTTGTAAGGAGAAGGTAAAACAACCTCCTGTTACTACCGAGTTTGATTATCTCATAGGTGATTGGGAACGTACTAACAGTAAAGGTGGTAGTGCAACGTCAGAACACTGGAGGGCGGTAACTAGCGAAGACTTAAGAGGTCACGGTTATACTATAGAAGATGAGGATACAGTTTTTAATGAACGTATGCGCATTTACAAAAAACAAGAACAGTGGATGCTTTCTATAAATGGTCCTAATGAAAACCCTACACTTTTTAAAATCACTCAACATACAAACAGTGCATTTACAGCTGTAAATCCTGATAATGAGTTCCCAAAGGTAATTACGTACTCGTACTTTGATGACGTGCTCACAGCGACCATCTCTGCAGAGGATACAGAGATTCCATTTATCTTCTGGAGAATGGAAGACTAATCTTCCGTGATAAGCTCATCTAGCGTAGTGCGCACAGCATCGCTGTTCCAGTTTGAAGCTCCTTTTTCTTTTATAATGATATGACCTGTTTTATCTATAATATATGTTGTAGGTATAGAACGCTCAAAGAGTTGTTCTGGAGTTTCCATAGCCGGTAAGACTGCTGGTAGTTTGTGATCTTTTTTTGCCATAAACTGGGCTACTACTTCTGGATTTTCATTTGTGATAAGTAAAAATTCTACTTTGTCGCCATAATCTTTATATAAAGCTTCTATAGATGGTAGCTCTGCAATACAAGGCGGGCACCAGGTAGCCCAGTAACTTATAAAGGTTACTTTTCCTGTTCCTATAGATACTTCTTTGGGCACTCCATCTAGTGATGTAAGACTATATGTAAATGGCTTAAGTTGTTGCTGGTCTGCTTTCGCGAAAGCGGAAGGAGAAAAAATTGCCACCTTAACTTTATTTAAGGCCACCTGTATAGGCGTTCTAGTTTTTGGTATAAGTAACAACAATATCACTACTATAAATAGAACATTTTGCCAGGTAAACTTTTTTTGCTTTTTCATAAAAAATAATGCGTGTATACAAGAGTCGTATACACGCATTAAACTTACATATTTTATTATTTATGTGAGGTGTCCTCTAGTTACGAGTTACAGTAACCGGCTCAGAAAGATCATAACATCCTTCTAGCGCTCCTGTATTACCTCCTACTTCTAGACCTTCAAGACCATCTTCATAACGTAGGTACCAGATAAGACAAACGCCTGTACCTGCATCGTCAAAGTTTACGCCCTCTACAGCTGTAAGCGTAGGTGGCAATCCTAAAATCTCGCCAGTATCTGATGTAATTACCCAACTATTAAGAGATCCCATACTGTCACCGGTAAGACCTAAACCAGATACCATATCTGGCGTGCCATCTACAGTAAAGGTAAATGGACCTCCCGTAATTTCGGCAGCTAGGGTTTGGTTACGCACAACTTCTACAGGTTCTGAAAGATCAAAAGGTCCAGTGAGATCATTTGTATTCCCTCCTACTTCCAGACCCTCTACGCCTTCTTCATAACGCATATACCATATAAGGCATATACCAGGTCCTGCAGCGTCAAAATCTACTACAGTTTGTACTGCATCTAGTGTAGGTGGTAATCCTAAAATCTCACCTGTGTCTGACGTGATTACCCACGTTCTCTCAGACCCTACAGAATCTCCAGTAAGTGATAAACCACTCACCATATCTGGTGTTCCATCTACACAAAACTCAAAAGGTCCTCCTACAATCTCTGCAGCCATAGGTCCTGCATTACGATTTACGATAATAAAGTTAGATAAATCAAAATCTCCAGAAAAGTCATCTAGATTTTCACCCATTGCAAGTCCAGCTAGACCGTCTTGATATGCAAGGTGGTACACATAACAAGCACCTACTCCGGCATCATCAAAGTTTACTCCCTCTAGGGCATCAATTGTAGGTGGGATTCCTAAAATATTACGATCTGCATCTGTTACCACAAATGTAGTAACATCACCAGCAAGTTCACCACTCACTGAGACTCCTGTTACCATATCTGGCATACCGTCTACAAAAAATGTAAATGGACCTCCTTCTAGCATACCTGCCTCTGGAGTGATTGTGTTTGTGTTGTCATCATCAGACTCACAAGATGCAAATAAAGCTCCTAGAGCTAAGCATCCTAATAGCAATTGTTTTTTCATTTGATAGTAATTTGTTTTTATACTGTAAAACTATTACCATCTATTATCTTTAAATGTAAGCTAGCTTACATTTGGAAAAATTATGCGACTTTAAGTCTAATTTCATTGCGCGAGAAGTCTAAAAAATCTACTGCCTTAAGATCATTCATTATAGCATTTAAAGTAGGACGTGAGGTTCCTATAAGACTAGCAATATCTTTTTGTGTATATGGATGTTTTATTACTGTGTCTCCAGTATTGGGACAGCAATAGCCAAAATCTTCGGCAAGTTCTTCAAGAAATTCCTTTACACGAGTCGTAGCATCTTTAAAAAGCAATAAATCTAAGCGACGTTCTAATTTTTTAAAACGCATTCCTAAAAACTTATATACTTTGAGACTAAAGGTTCTATTAGATCGCATTAACTCCTGCATTTGACCTACCGGGACGGGACATACTGTAGTTTGAGCATCTAACGATTGTGCAAACTCACTGCGAGACTCCTCACCTAGTATTGCTTTTTCGCCAAATAATTCTCCCTTTGTAAGTATAGCACGCACTACTTCTTTACCATCTTCTGCATAATAACCTAGCTTTACTTTACCTTTTTCTATAAGGTAAACCTTTGTGGCCGCATCTTCTTCAAAGTAGATATAATCTTGCTTCCCATACTGGCAAAAATGATTACGCTCTCTATATCTTTTTGTTTTGTGTGGGCATAAGGCTCCAAAAACATTTACATCTTCTAAAAACCAAATTTTTGACATCGCATTATGAAGTTAGTGATTATAAGCTATGTCGAGCATTTTAACATTTTCTTACAACTATAATAGATATTACGAGATAAATAACGCTTTCGCGAAAGCGTACTAGAAACTATTATAAACACAAAACCACCTTATAACTACTAGCTACCCCCAGCATCATTTACTCCCCATTTATCTAAACTGAGTAGTATATCTCTCAAAGTTTCTCCTCTCTTAGTAAGACCATACTCTACCCTAGGAGGCACAACAGGAAATACTTTTCTAAAAACCAGGCCATCTCTCTCGAGCTCTCTCACTGTTTGTGTAAACATTTTATTTGATATCCCATCAATGTGTTTTTGGAGTTGACCAGACCTAAGCGGCTGGTCTAGCAGGTGAAAAAGCACGAGCGGTTTCCACTTAGTACCTATAAGTTGCATCGTATAATGAAGTGGGCAAATGTTATTATTTTCCAAAATTTTCATTTTTATAAAATTGAAAATCAGCAATTTACACCTTTTAGTAACTATCATACTTAATGGTGCGTTATTGTCTTAAGGCACAATATACTCTAATTTTGACTTTAAAATAACAATCTATGAAAACAGAAAATAATTATCCGAAATCATTTTCCCACATTGGACTCACCGTTCCAGATATTGAAGCCGCAGTAAAATTTTATTCAGAGGTTATGGGATGGTATATTATTATGGAACCATCTACCGTAAAAAAAGAAACAGATACTGCGATAGGGCAAATGTGTATAGACGTTTTTGGCACAGACTGGGAAGAATTTGAAATTGCGCACCTAGCAACATCAGACGGTATAGGTGTGGAGTTATTTTCATTTCCTCACGTAATAAAAGAAGCTCCTGCTTTTAATCCTTTTAATACTGGGTTATTTCACTTTTGTATACAAGATCCTCATATTGAAGAACTCGTAGATAAAATAGTAGCGCACGGCGGAAAACAGAGAATGCCCATACGCGAGTATTACCCAAAAGAAAAACCATTTAAAATGTGCTATGTAGAAGATCCCTTTGGGATTGTATTTGAGGTATACACCCATAGTTATGAGTTAACCTACTCTTCTGGTGCCTACACAGGCAAACCAGCATAAACAAAAAAAACTCCGCTATTACTAGCGGAGTTTTTTTCTATTTATTAAAAAGAGATGTGCTTATGCCGCGCTCTCTTTTTTAATTAAGTTAAGAGCACTTCCTTCACGGTACCAAGCAATTTGTGCATCGTTGTAGGTGTGGTTTACTTTAATAGTATCCTTGCTTCCATCTGCGTGTACAATCTCAACTGTAAGTGGAGTATCTGGTGCAAAATCTGCAATATCTACAAAGTTAAAAGTGTCGTCTTCTTGAATAAGGTCATAATCTGCCTCGTTCTGGAAGGTAAGACCTAACATACCCTGCTTCTTTAAATTTGTCTCGTGTATACGTGCAAAAGATTTTACAATCACTGCAGCTACACCAAGGTGACGAGGCTCCATTGCCGCGTGCTCACGAGAAGAACCTTCTCCATAGTTGTGATCTCCTACAACTACAGTTCTAATTCCTGCCTTTTTATACTCACGCTGTGTATCTGGCACTCCACCATACTCACCTGTAAGTTGATTTTTTACAAAGTTTGTCTTTTTACCAAATGCGTTTACAGCACCTATAAGACAGTTGTTAGAAATGTTATCTAAGTGTCCTCTATAACGTAACCAAGGCCCTGCCATAGAGATGTGATCTGTTGTACACTTACCAAATGCTTTGATAAGAAGCTTCATACCCTGCATCTCACTATCTTGTATAGGTGTAAACGGAGTTAAGAGCTCTAATCTCTCAGAATCTGGAGATACATTTACAACGACACCACTACCATCCTCTACTGGGGCTAGGTACCCGTTATCTTGTACCTCAAATCCTTTAGGAGGTAATTCCCATCCTGTAGGCTCGTCAAATTTAACCTCTTGACCGTCTTCATTAAGAAGAGTGTCTGTCATTGGGTTAAAATCTAGTCTACCAGCAATTGCTATAGCAGCAGTAATCTCTGGTGATGCTACAAAAGCGTGTGTATTAGGGTTACCATCTGCACGCTTTGCAAAGTTTCTATTAAACGAGTGTACGATACTGTTTTTTGGCGCATTTTTAGGATCGCTGTAACGAGCCCACTGCCCGATACAAGGTCCACAAGCATTTGTAAATATCTTAGCATCTAGATTTTCAAAAATATCTAAGATACCATCACGCTCTGTTGTATAACGTACAAGCTCAGATCCTGGGTTGATACCAAGCTCTGCTTTCATTTTTATTCCTTTATCTAGTGCTTGTTGAGCAATAGATGAAGCTCTAGATAAATCTTCATAAGAAGAGTTTGTACAAGAACCTATAAGTCCCCACTCTACTTCTAGTGGCCACTCATTTTTTGTTGCCTTTTCTGTCATATCAGACCCTACAGCTGTAGAAAGGTCTGGAGTAAAAGGACCGTTAAGTAATGGGTTAAGCTCAGTAAGGTTAATCTCAATTACTTGGTCAAAATATTGTTCTGGATTTGCATATACATCTGCATCTGCAGTAAGGTATTCTTTTACATTGTTTGCAGCATCTGCAACATCTGCACGATCTGTAGCACGTAAATAACGCTCCATAGAAGCATCATATCCAAATGTAGAAGTGGTTGCTCCTATCTCTGCTCCCATATTACAGATAGTACCCTTACCAGTACAAGATAAAGACTCTGCCCCAGGGCCAAAGTACTCTACAATAGCACCTGTACCACCCTTTGCAGTAAGAATCTCTGCTACTTTAAGGATAACGTCTTTTGGCGCTGTCCATCCTGAAATGGTACCTGTAAGTTTTACACCTATAAGCTTTGGGAATTTAAGCTCCCAAGCCATACCTGCCATAACATCTACAGCATCTGCTCCACCTACTCCTATCGCGACCATACCTAGACCACCAGCGTTTACTGTGTGAGAATCTGTACCTATCATCATTCCTCCTGGGAATGCATAGTTCTCAAGAACTACTTGGTGTATGATACCTGCTCCTGGTTTCCAAAAACCAATACCATATTTATTTGAAACCGATTCTAGAAAGTTAAAAACCTCGCTAGAGACATTGTTTGCATTTTTAAGATCTGTTGCCGCACCCTCTTTTGCTTGTATAAGGTGATCACAGTGCACCGTTGTAGGCACAGCTACTTTATCCTTACCAGCCTGCATAAACTGCAATAGCGCCATTTGCGCTGTAGCATCTTGACAAGCGATACGATCTGGAGCAAAGTCTACGTAGTCTTTACCACGTGTAAATGCCGTAGAAGGCTTCCCATCCCAAAGGTGAGAATATAAAATCTTTTCAGAAAGTGTAAGGGGCTTACCTACAAGATCACGAGCCGCGTCTACACGCTCTGCCATACTTGCATAAACCTTCTTGATCATATCAATATCAAATGCCATATATTTATGTATTAGGTTGTTAAATAATTCCGTTCTAAAAACGGTCTACGAAAATACAAAATACCCGTCTCAATAGCAATAGTACAGAAGCGCCATCGCATAGAGAATATGAGATTTATGAAGGTGTATAAAATTTATATCTCATTTTACGTATTTCCAAAAAAGAACCCCCTCAAATTATCATATTAATAATTTAAGGGGGTAAAATCTCTATGTTGGTAATTACGCTTTCGCGAAAACGTTGTATTAAAATGTACTCAATGCGTAGTTTCCATTAAAAGAACCGGCTACCAGCTCACCATCTGTGCGCTGAAATTCAAATATGAGATGTATTTCTTTCTTATTTCTGTCTACAGATACGATTCTAAAAAAACCACTTGATACGATACTCTCTTCAAGTATAAACTCTCCATCAATCACTTCGCCTTGATTAAGATCTCCGTTTGCAACTGTGATATAATTTGTAAGATCTCCTCCCACATAATAAGAACGTTCTACTAGCGTGCTTTCTATGGTTTTAAAGACAGCCACATCAACATCATTTGCAGATCCATTATCAGAAAGGTTATTACTAGTGAGGATAACATCTCCCTCTGGCGTCACATATACCATATCTGTGATGTAAGCAATGCTATTGTACTGAAATCCATTCTCATTACCCAGTGTATTATTAGGTACTGTTTCTTCTACTGAGCAAGAAGTAAAAGCTAGTAAACAGCTTAGCGCTGCATAGTATATATATTTCTTCATCATACTTATGATTTGGGGCGTATAAGTCAAATGTATGACAAACACTCCAAATCATCGCTGAAAAACACAAATATTCGATGAAATACACAAATATTGCATTTTTGATTAAATTATCAAATACTTAAATATATGTGACTTATAGAAAAGTTATGGTAACACAAAACCGTGCAATAAACCTGGAATGCTTATCAATTATTTAAATATTAATAAAGAAATAGAAAATAAAATTTCGCGAAAGCGCACTAAAAAAGATCTTTAATAATAGACTCTATAGTGAGCCCCTCTGCTTCTGCTTTATAATTTTTAATCATTCTGTGCCTAAGGATACCTGTAGCTACGGCTTGCACGTCTTCTATATCTGGCGAGAATTTACCATTTACAGCGGCGTGTGTCTTTGCTCCTAGTATTAAATTTTGAGATGCACGTGGTCCAGCTCCCCAGTCTATGTAATCATTTACAATCTGAGCTGCCTTTTCTGTCTTAGGTCTCGTCTTACTTACTAGGTTTACTGCATACTCAATTACATTATCTGCAACAGGGATGCGTCTCACTAGTTGCTGAAACTCTATAATCTGAGCTGCGTTTAACAATGCGCCTACGGTAGGCTTACTATCTGATGTGGTTGCTTTTACAACATCTACCTCTTCTTGAAAAGATGGGTAATCAAGATTAATAGAAAACATAAAGCGGTCTAGCTGTGCCTCTGGCAGTGGGTAGGTACCCTCCTGCTCGATAGGGTTTTGAGTAGCTAGTACAAAATATGGTAAAGATAAAGGGTATCTCTGTCCGGCAACTGTAACCACGCGCTCTTGCATTGCCTCTAGAAGGGCTGCTTGTGTCTTAGGTGGTGTACGGTTAATCTCATCTGCAAGAATGATATTCGAAAAGATAGGGCCTTTTATAAACTTAAACTGTCTAGACTCATCTAGTATCTCTGATCCTAATATATCACTAGGCATTAAGTCTGGGGTAAACTGTATACGTTTAAAATCAAGACCTAAGGTAGTCGCAATAGTGTTTACCATTAATGTCTTTGCAAGCCCAGGAACACCTATTAACAATGCGTGGCCACCAGAAAAAATAGAGAGGAGAATCTCATCTATTACTTTTTCTTGACCTACTATTATTTTTGATATTTCTGTTTTGAGTAATCCGTGTTTTTGCACGAGACTCTTTATGGCTGCTACGTCAGACATCTATTTCTTTATTTTTTTAACCAGTTACTTACAAAATCACAATCACGGTTTTCTCCATTGATTTTGATATAAGTCTCTGCAATTTTTTCTGTTTGCCACTTCTCTATGGCTTTAATTTGCTTTTGGCGTAAGGCAAGTTCTTTAATTTTTATGTAGTCATTTACATAGTCTGCCTTATGCTCTTCTAGCCTATTGTTTACTGAGTACAAAAGATACTGCTTTTGCCCTGTTCTAGTTTGATCTGTAAAAACAAGTGATACCTCACCATCCTCAAGGTCATCTATTTTAGAGTAAATGTCTGGATCTACTTTAGTAAGTTCAAAACGTCTACTACCTGTTTGTGGTATCGTAAGTAACCCTCCATCATACTTTGTTTCTTCCTCATCTGAAAACTCTTTTGCAGCCTCCTCAAAAGTTAACTCACCGTCTACTATGCGCTTTCTTACAAGTTTTATTAGATCTTTTGCTTCTTCTTCTTGTGCCTCTTTAATTTCTGGTACAAGTAGTATATGACGTATATCTTTACGTTCTCCTCTTGTTTTTTCTACATACACGATGTGAAAACCAAACTCTGTCTCAAACGGCTCGCTTATCTCTCCATCTTGAAGACTGAATGCTACATCTCTAAACTCTTTTACAAGCGGTGTGCTACGGTCTATTACCATAAGACCACCTTCTGATCTTGAACCTGGGTCTTGAGTATATAGTACAGCCTTTGTCGCAAAGCTACTACCGTTCTCAAGGATATCCCTACGGAAACCTTTAAGGCGATCTATCACCTTCTGACGCTCTTCTTCTGAAGCCTTAGGCTCAATTACGATTCTTGATATTTCTAACTCTACACCTACCGTAGGTACTTGATCTTCTGGAATACTTTCAAAGAATGTCTTAACCTCGTCTGGAGTAACATCTACCGTCTCAATGATTTTATCATTCATTAATTCTGATAAGATAATGTCTTTTCTAATTGCAAAAAGTTCGGCTCTTAGATCTGCCATATTATCTTTCTTGTAGAATTCTACAACCTTTTGTTCTGAACCTAACTGGCTCGAAAAACGTTGTATAATTTGATCTACCTCACCGTTTACTCTAGCATCTTGTACTATAAGACTATCTTGTACAGCTTGGTGTGCAAGTAATTTACTCTCAAGTAAATTACCCATTACTTGACAAGGTGTAACCTCTGAAGCTGCTTGCCCTTGGTTTTTTATATCTGAAAGGAATTTATTTATATCACTCTCAAGTATAAGGTACTCACCTACTACACCTGCTACTCCGTCTACCTTAAATTTATCATAAGACACTTTTACGGTATCTTTCTTTGCTACCGGTGCTTCTTCAACCTGTGTAGTTGCAGGCTCTGATGTTACATCTGTAGTTTGTGCAAAACCTATTTGTATAGCAAAAAGTAGGACTAATATGTTAGTTGTAAATTTCAAATTTTTTGTTTTTAATAGCATCATCCTTAATCTCCTTTTCAAGCCTTTTTATAAGGGCTAACTTCCTTTTGTTATTAATAATCTGATTGATAGTAGGGCGCACATATTCTAATGGTGCGATATCATTGCGACCTAACGTATTTTTTACAGCGATCAAATATAATCCTAATGAATCTCGTAGCTGTATGAAATTTGTTTTTTTTAACAACTGTTTTGAATTTTCGTTGTTAATAATATTTATTTGGTTTATGACAATCCGTTCTTTTACCCATATAGAGTCGTTGAGAAAATGGTTTTTATATTGAAACTTTAGAGAGTCTAATATTTTTGCATCTTCATAATCTGAACTTCTAAACCGCTTTTTTAAATCGTTTAAACCGTTATAGTCCTCTTCTACTTGTATGAATTTAAACTGCAATAAGGGCTCATTGAGCAAGAAATTCTGCTTATTGTCTTCATAAAAGGTTTTAGCTTCTGCATCTGAAACAACACTGTCAAGCTGCTTATTAATAAGCGCATCTTTATAGTAACGTATGTATAAATCCTTTCTGTAATTTGCCACTAGTGCTTCAAACTCTTCTTGGTCATCTTTGGGTAAATTACGCATTGCTCCATCAAGCAATAACTGGTCTGTCGCCCAATTGTTTATGTAGTTTTGCACAAAAGATGCACTATCTGTAATCGTGTTTGATGATAGAATATCTTTTAATGTTTCTTCTGTAAGTGTATGGTCATTTACTCTAGCAATGACAGTCTCTTCTTCAGTTTTTTGAAAATAGCTACAACTAGATATGAGCAGAGCAACACAGCTATATAGTAAGACCGTAATATATCTACTCATCATATCTTTTTTCAAGGTTGTTTAAGATCGCTGTATTAACATTGATCTCACTCTTTTTTCTCAATTCTTTTACAAAATTAGTCTCTAAGTACTTTTGATAATCACTCATTACAGCCCCTCGCGACTCTGCCAGGGTATTAAACTTTGCTTCATCTATACTCAAAACCTCGTACAAGATATAATTATCTCCTTCTGTTATTACTTTTTTTATACCAAGATTATTATCTCCCATAAATGGTAAATTTTCTTCAACAATCTCTCTGTAAGAAACAATTAATGGTGATTTATATTTCAATTTAAGTGCCTCTATAATTGTCTCACTTTTTTCTCCCTTAAGTATACGCTTTTTATACTTGGTTGCTATTTCCTTCTGTTTTGTAGTAAATACTCGTGTGTTATAGACTTTAGGAGTTTTATAGTTTTGTGCATTTGCATTAAAAAAAGCTCTTAACCCAACAGAGTCCTTTTGGGCTTTCTTCCAAATTTGGCTTTCTAAAAGATCAAATAGCAACAATCCTTCTTTATATTCATTAATAAGAGACTTAAACCCAGAGTTTTCTTCTTCTAAATGTGCTAGATGATATGTTGTAAGCGCGTCGTTTATAAAATTTGCCACCTCATTTTTTACAAAATATGCACGTGATGTATATTTTTTTCGCTTAAGATTATTATCAATCGCTTTTGCTATATCACTGTATAAAAAAGTCTCATCACCTATGGTAAAGGCTGTTCTTAATAATGCGCTCTTATCTGTAAATAATTGTTCCTTTTTGTTATACACTTCTGGCAAAGCACTTGTAAAGTATTCTACAATAGCTACCTCTTCTGTTACATTATATTTCTTACGTAGTCTTTCATAAAGAGCTTCAGATAAAACACGTGCTCTGGCATCTCTTGTAACCTTTTGTGTTAATGAAGCTTCTATCTCTTTAAATGGCTGTAACGGATTTTTCTTTACTAGCTTAAGGATATGCCAGCCAAACTTTGTTTTAAAAGGCTCAGAAATTTCTCCTATGCTTTTGAGATTAAAAGCTGTCTTTTCAAAAACTTCACTACTAAGTTGTCCTTTTTCAAAAGCATTGATTACACCGCCTTTCTTTGCTGTATTCTTATCATCACTGTAATTGAGAGCTAGCGTTTCAAAATCTGCTCCAGAATCTAGGAGTTTTTTTATTTTAGTAATCTTAGCAGCTGGTGAGACTGTACTATCCTTTTGATTTAAAGAAACCATAATGTGTGCTACCTGTACAGTTCCTTGTGATATTCTTGTCGCTGTAGGTTGTACAATGTGATACCCAAAATTTGTTCTAAAAGGCATTGAGACTTCATTTATCCCTGTACTGTACGCAGCATTTTCAAATGGATAAACCATTTTAAAAGCCTTAAACCAACCTAGGTCTCCACCATTTTGCTTTGCAGATGGATCTTCACTATAAATACGGGCAATCTTATTAAAATCCTCCCCATTAATGATACGATCACGAGCAGCTATAAGTTTATTATAGGCTATGAGAGTGTCTTTAGGCAATGCATCTGGACGAAGTCGTATAAGTATATGTCGAGCACGAAGCTCATTTTTACTCCTAAAGTATGCCTCTTTTACAAGATCATCTGTTACTTGTACATCATTAAGGTAATTCTTTGCTAGCTGTGATCTATATGATGCAATCTCTTTTTGATAAGCCTCTTTTTTATCAAGCCCTTGCTTATATGCCTCTTGCACTTTAAGCTTATAGTCTATAAAGAGATCAAGATACTGTTTTGGAGAGTTATGCTCTACCTCCTTAATAAGTGATAAGTTTTTCTCGTAAACACGTATAAATTCTTCTGTACTTACTTCTTCATCATTTACTTTAAGTAGCACTTTTTCTTGCCCCGTTAAAGGAAAAGAAAATAAAAAACATACTATAAAAAGATAACGCATATGAGGGTTTAGATAATTGCAAAAATAGGCATAATCAACTACTGTGCAATACCAACGGTTTTAAGTAATCTTTAGTACATATATACCCTTGAGTAAGAAGCATATTATATATTTTTGGCATAAGAATATTAAGATCATCACCATTGGAAAGACTTAAACTTATATGGGACTTTAGAGGTCCAGACGCAGAGAAGATTGCTCTTCACCACGAGATACACTTAAAGGAGTATGCCAGTGCAAAAGACCTAGCCTCCCCTATTACAGGAGTAGAAAAACAATCTGAAGACTTTGCCCTTGCTTACCTTGTAGTAGACAAGGAAGCAATGAAACCAGTGAGAGACGACTTAAAACCTCACAGAGGACAGCTCTTTACTTAAAAAAGCACCCTTGGCACAGATATTGTCTTCAATCACATATATTTGCACGCGCAAATGATAAACCTTAACAAAACACATACAATGAAAAAACTCGTACTCGCAATGTTAGTCGTGCTATTTACAGCAACAGCTTTTGCACAAAGTAAAGTAGGAACTGTAGATGCAGATTTTATCCTTACAAAAATGCCAGAGCTTACTGCTGCAAATGAAGAAGTAAAAAAATACAATCTTGATCTTGAGTCTCAAATGAAAGTAAAGATTGAAGATTATGAAGCAAAAGTAAAACTATACCAAGCGGGACAAGCAGGCTTTACAGACGAAGAAAGAAAAACTAAGCAAGGAGAAATCATTGCTCTAGAAGATGATATTTCAAAATTTCGTCAGAACGGAGCACAGCTTTTACAGCTTAAACAATCTGAAGTAGTACAACCACTTTATAAAAAAATAGGTGAAGTTGTAACTACAGTGGCAAAAGAGCAAGGCTTCTCACACATCCTTACTATAGGTAACAATAACAACTTTGCATATGCAGATCCTGCATCAGACATCACGATGGCTGTACTTGCAAAAATGGGTATCAAAGTAGAGGAGTAAAAACCTTACTACTTCATAAAAAAAGCCGCTTTCTTAAGAGAGCGGCTTTTTTTTTTATAGTTTTTACTTGTTAAGTATACTTGCAATGTCTGGCTTAAAATAGTTAGGCCCTTTAAGCACTTTACCGTCCTCTCTATAGATAGGCTTCCCATCTTCACCCAGCTTACTCATATTAGAACGTTGTATCTCATTAAAAACCTCCTCGATCTTATCTTGCATACCGTGCTCTATAATAGTACCACATAAAATATACAGCATATCCCCTAGCGCATCTGCCACTTCAACGAGATCTCCATTATTTGCCGCTTCTAGATACTCTTCATTTTCTTCCTTCATCAAGTTATAACGTAACTCATTTTTGGCTTTAGAGAGTTGAGCTGTAGGAGTAGCCTTTCTATCCAGCCCATAAGTATCGTGAAAAAGGGTTACCGCTGCTATTTTATTTTTCATAAGTTAAATTTGTTTTATTACGCTTTCGCGAAAGCGTACTCATACGTATTTTTACACTTCTAAAATACTCCAAATGTTTAGCACTGGTCAGGTTATATTCGTACTTTTTTTTGTGATTGCTTTCTTAACACTCATTATATGGAGTTATCGCAAAGATCTTAACCTGCATAAAAAGCAATACAAAGGAAGTAAATGGGTATTGCTTGGTTTTATAGGGTTTGTGGTGCTTCTGTTTTTAATTAAACTGGTTTTAAAACCTTAAAAACTTACGTAACCTACATAGCCACGTCCCAAAAAATGTGTGACTACCCTACCGTTGCAGGGTTTTCTAACTTACTTAATAGAAGCCCGTTTAACTCTTGTAAATCATCTAGGTGTATCCCTTTTGTATCAATAGTGATTTGCTCACCATTGGTTTTTGTTACTATAAGGGTATTTTCTGTAAGATTTGTACTGGCAATGTGGTCAAAATATATGCTCATACCATTCCACGAGTTGAGACGTATCATAATTACATTTTTAGTAACCTGTACATCATTCTTGTAGATAAAAAATCGAAAAAAATATATCACTTGTAGCAAGAAACCAGCCGCGGCAATCTTCTTGTTTATGCCAGCGTTTTCAAATTCATAAAACTCAAAAGTGCCAGCAAGTATACATACAAGAGAAAGTACTAGTAGTGTAACCCAGAACCAATTAGTCTTATTAAAATGTATGCGCTTCATAGGAGTATATTTCTTAGAATAGGTATCAGCTTTTGAGAGTTTGTTACAAACAAACATAAAAAAAGCCAGTAATATGATTACTGGCTTTTTAGATATATGCGATTTATTATGCTTTAAATAATGGTCTGTGTCCCATCATTTCGTTCACACTTTTTGCAACGTTTTCTAGCACCTCATCATTATCGTGGTGCTGGATTGCCTTGTCTATAAAGTTTGCAATCTCGTGCATATCACCTTCTACAAGACCACGCGTAGTCACTGCCGCAGTACCTATACGTATACCAGAGGTAACAAATGGTGACTTGTCATCAAACGGTACCATATTCTTATTTACAGTGATATCTGCTTTACCTAGTGCTTCTTCGGCAGCTTTTCCTGTTACATCTTTGTTGCGTAGGTCTATAAGCATCATATGGTTATCTGTACCACCAGATATGATATCATACCCTTTAAGCACAAGTGCATCTGCCAGTGTAGTTGCATTTTTCTTAACCTGCACCATATAGTGTAAGAACTCATCTGTAAGTGCTTCTCCAAAGGCGATTGCCTTTGCTCCTATCACGTGCATTAATGGTCCTCCTTGGTTCCCAGGAAAAATACCACTATCTAACAATGAAGACATCATACGTTTCTTTCCACTCTTAAGTGTGATTCCAAAAGGGTTTTCAAAATCTTCACCCATAAGTATCATTCCGCCGCGTGGCCCTCTTAGTGTTTTGTGTGTGGTAGTTGTCACTACGTGACAGTGTGGTATAGGGTCTGCTATGATTCCTTTGGCAATAAGACCCGCTGGGTGAGCAATATCTGCTAGAAGGATAGCTCCTACAGAGTCTGCTATTTCGCGAAAGCGTTTATAATCTATCTCACGAGAGTATGCAGAGGCACCTGCAATAATCATTTTAGGCTGCTCTGCAGTCGCGATTTCTTGTATTTTATCATAGTTAAGTAGTCCCGTTTCTTTATCTACTCCGTAAAACACTGGTGTATATAAACGACCAGAAAAGTTTACTGGCGACCCGTGTGTTAAGTGACCACCGTGAGCAAGGTCAAAACCTAAAAATTTATCTCCTGGTTTTAAACAAGCGTGAAAAACAGCCGTGTTTGCCTGAGAACCTGAGTGTGGTTGTACGTTTGCATAAGCTGCTCCAAAAAGCTCTTTTGCACGCTCTATAGCTAGTGTCTCAACCTCGTCTACTACTTCACAACCACCATAATAACGCTTACCGGGATACCCCTCTGCATATTTATTAGTTAGTACAGATCCTGCAGCTTCCATTACCTGGTCACTCACAAAGTTTTCTGAAGCAATAAGCTCAAGGCCATTAAGTTGGCGTTCTTTTTCTTCTTGTATTAGGTCAAAAATGGCGGTATCTCGTTGCATATTTAAGATGTTTGTTAAAGTGATACAAAAATACTACAATCTCTTTTTAAGAATGCTATAAATCATATATTTGAGGAAGAGATTTACAAACAACTTATTAAAACATATAGAATGCCTCTATCTGCAAACGATCCTTCTAGAAAAACGTGGTTAGACACGTCTAAGAATACGGACTTTCCCATACAGAATATTCCTTTTGGGGTATTCTTAACTCGTGATGATGTAATCACAATAGGTACACGCATAGGCGATTATGCAATAGATCTAGGTGCGCTACACCAACTAGGATATTTTGAGGGTATACCTCTTACAGATGATATCTTTTTACAAGACACGCTTAATGACTTTATTGCAGATGGTCGCAAGACGTGGCGACTCGTACGTAACCGTATTTCTGAAATATTTGAAGAGAGCAACGCAGCACTACGTGACAATGCAAAAGACCGCGACGTAGTAATCTTTAAACTGGATGAAGTAGAAATGCAACTACCGGTACAAATAGGTGATTATACAGACTTTTACTCAAGCATTGAGCACGCGACTAATGTGGGTACAATGTTCCGCGGGGAGGAGAACGCACTTATGCCTAACTGGTTACACCTACCTGTAGCATATCACGGCCGTAGCTCTTCTGTAATACCATCTGGGATACCTGTACACAGACCTCAAGGACAAAAGTTACCTAACGGAGCGACAAACCCAATATTTGGCCCATCAAGACTTATAGATTTTGAACTTGAGATGGCTTTTATAACAACAGATGCAAATAATCTGGGAGAATCTATCTCTACAGAAAATGCCGAAGAAAATATTTTTGGACTTGTGCTTTTTAATGACTGGAGTGCACGTGATATTCAAAAATGGGAATATGTGCCACTAGGTCCTTTTCTTGCAAAAAACTTTGCCTCTTCTATCTCACCTTGGATAGTTACACTAGATGCGCTAGAGCCTTTTAGAGTAGAAAGCCCAGCACCTAAAAAAGAGCTTTTACCATACCTTAAGTTTGAAGGTAAAAAGAGTTTTGACATAAACCTTGAAGTTGCACTACAACCAGAAGGTATGCAAGAAACTACCATTTGTAAGTCTAACTTTAAATATATGTACTGGAATATGAGCCAGCAACTTGCACACCATACAGTAAATGGTTGTCCGGTTAATGCTGGAGATATGATGGGTAGTGGTACTCTATCTGGATCTACACCAGACTCATATGGTTCTATGCTTGAGTTATCGTGGAGAGGTGAGAAACCAATAAAACTTAAAGAAGGCGGTGACCGCAAGTTTATAGAAGATAATGATACGGTAATTATACGTGGTTACTCTAAGTCTAAGGATTACCCGCGCATAGGTTTTGGCGAAGTATCAACTAAGCTATTACCAGTTTTTGAGCCTAAGACAAAATAAGAATACCGAGTAAATGAAAACAATAGCCTTATACCTTGTAATGCTACTAGCAGTCTCTTTTTATGCTAGTGCACTGCTACTAGCCTACTGGTTACTATGGCTTATTTTTGGCAAAATAGCCGCCGCAAGCATATTGCTTGTCCTTATAGGTATAACGGTAGTAAGAGTACAATTAAAAAAAAGAAGATCGTAAGGTCTTCTTTTTTTTTTTACGCTTTCGCGAAAGCGTAAACACCACACTTAACTATCATCCTTCATAAACGCCTTTTAAAATAACGTATATTTAAAGACAGTATAAGAAACATACCTCCCACTTAGTCATACCATATGCTTACATCTACTTTTAATAAACTTTATGATTATCTCAATAATGAAAGTAAAGACCGTGTATGTAAAGGCATAACAGATGAGGCGTGTGATCACGTTGCAAAAAACTTTTTTGCCATACTCTTTACTCACACATTTACAAAACTAGGAGACACGCTCAGTAACCCAAAAACTGTACTCACTTGGTTAATGAATTATGTAAATGCTCCTGTGTTTCTTATAAGTCTTATTGTACCCATACGCGAGTCTGGCGCTCTTATCCCGCAGGTAGCGATCTCAAATTACGTAAAGAAAAAACCTATACGTAAATACATTTGGGTAGCTGGATCTGTTATACAAGGGCTTGCCATCGCAGGTATAGGTCTTGTGGCATTACATTTTGATAAACAGGTAGCAGGATGGTTAATAATACTTTGCTTAGTTATATTTAGCCTTGCACGCAGTTTAGCCTCAGTAAGTTCTAAAGATATTAAGGGTAAAACCATTCCAAAAACTCGTAGAGGAAGACTAGGTGGCTATACCTCCTCCTTTTCTGGTATACTCGTACTCATAGCAGGTTTATATATCACCTATACTTCAAAAACCACAGAAAACATACAGTTTTATACTAACTTAATCTTTTTTGCGGCTTCTATGTGGATTATTGCTTCTGTGATATATGCTTCTGTAAAAGAGTTTCCCACTCCTATTGAAAATGAGGCTGGCGAGCAAAACAGTATAGCAGATAATCTTAAACTATTAAAAGATGATACACATCTTAGAGATTTTGTAATCGCTAGGTCTCTCTTATTATGCTCTGCCCTATCTGCACCATTTTATGTGACGGCGGCACAAACTAATGTAAAAGACACGAGTTACCTTCTAGGTTTACTCATCATATCTAACGGGCTGGCATCAATTGTAAGCTCGCCATATTGGGGTAAACTGGCAGATAAGTCTAGTAAAAACACTATGACATATGCGATTACTATTGCATCTATTTGCGGGCTTGTGCTATTTTTTATTATCTCTTTTGGTGAGGACCTCAAAACGCAACTATGGTTATACCCTATTGCTTTCTTTATATTGGGTATCGCACATAGTGGCGTGCGTCAAGGGAGAAAAACCTATGTCATAGATATGGCCACTGGTGATGATAGAACAAACTACGTCTCTGTAAGCAATACTATCATAGGTCTTATACTTCTCGTAACCGGTGGGATAAGTGCTCTTTTGTCACTTATCTCTGTAGAGAGTGTAATACTTGCACTATCTATGATAGGACTTCTGGGAGCTGTAAAAAGCTATAGATTACCTAATGTAGAAAAAACCACAGGAGATACTAATTAAGAAATGCTCATAGTTACGCTTTCGCGAAAGCGTAATACTATAAGAGCCATCAAAAATAAAGGGCTATCTGAGAAGATAGCCCTTTATACAGCTCAATAACCTTAAAAATTGAGCTGCTCTATAGACAGGTGTAACAATCTCCCTCTAAAGCATAGAGTTGATTGATTTCAGTAGGATTTAAAGTACTGTTATAAACTCTAAGGTCATCTAGATGACCTTGAAAGCCCTGTCCAAGTGTGTATACATTAAGTGCTGTGTTGCCTATATCTAGTGTTGCATTTACTACCTCATTACGTAAAATGCCATCCCTATAAAGCTTTACAGTGTTACCCTCGTCTACGGTAACAACTAGGTGATGCCAGTCTGTATTATTCCAAGCAACATCTGTCTCGTTTGCCCAGTCTTCATCCCAAATACTAAAGTTTCCAGATGAAAACAAAGGTGTGTTTAAGTCATATACTCCCAGCTGAAAGCCTTCTCCCGTTGTGGTTCCTTTTTGAAAAAACACCTCGTAATCTCCTGCAATTTCATTCTGCATTTTAAACCATATGCTTATAGAATATGCATTTCCTTGCACAAGCATATTTTCATCTGTCACTGGTATAGTAAAGTCGTCTTGTGAGAAAGCGATAGAACAGTGGTCGTTACCATCTCTATCTACCACGCACTCATTAAGAGCATTCTCATTGTAATAACCACTTATAAGCTCAAGTGGATACTCAGAAAGTGGCATATATATAATAGCATCTTCCAAGTATAATTGTGGATTATCACAACAATCTACCACGGTGAGGTCTAAGAATATAATTTTATACGTACTAGAATCACTAAGTAAACTTATACGTGACCAGATTACTATATCACCAGTAAACTCATACGTTTCTGGATTTGGAATAGCATTTATCTCTGCCATTGCATCTGCTTCAGAAATGTAGTAGTCTACATTTACCTCTGTGGTATCACAACCTAAAAGAGCTGCTTCAAGATCTAGGCTGGCTTCATTTGTAGTACCATCATCACAAACACCCAGTATGGAACTTGTAAAACAATCAAGTGGTTCATTAAAACAATTACGTTCAAAAACTAGTGTATCGTCACCTCGTTGCATTAATAAAGTGGTGGCGCTGCACTCTGTAACTGTCCAGTCGCCTTGTAACTCCTGGCTAAGCACCGCGATACTAGGAAATGAGAGTACACCTCCTTGATTAGACTGTGAAGTAGACCAGGTAGACTCAACAAATGTATTTACATCATAAAAGAACATATAACCATTATCTACACTAAAGAAAAAGGTATAATTACTTAATGTGTTTTCATCATTATATGATGTGATTTGCCAGTAACAGCTTGTGAGATATTGATTTATTTGCTCTTCTGGGCAGCCTTGTTGTGTCTCGAAGTCTATGCCATCATCTTCATCACAACTTGAGATAGCAGTAGCAAGTGCCTCTTCTAGTTCATTATAATCTACTATTTCTGTATTTGTACTGTCGTGGTTAATAAGTGTGATGGGAAACGTAAGTCCTATCACCGTACTTGTGCCTGTGTATGTGCTTATAAACTCAAGTATCTCTGCGTCACTCGTAACGGTAACAGTCGTTGCTTCTTGAAACTCTGGGTCAAACGTATTAAACGTGATTGGGTAATCAAAGTCTACACATTCTATATCTATATCTGCAATACTAGGATCACTACAAGTTGCTACAAGCGCATCCATTTCATCTTGTGAGCTAGCGGTCACCACCTCGTGATTCATTAAAATTACATCTACTGGATAGTTTATAGTAATAGAATCTGCGGGGTTTTCATAATGATACTCCTCTACCGTAATAAGATCGTCTTCACTTTCTACTGTAAACGTAGATGGTCCTAACTCTATAGTCATAGGCAGTACCATCTCGAGACAGCTAGCTCTGTCTATGATATTATCTACAGATCCATCATTTAGTGCTACGTTATTAATATACTGTAATAACTGTGCGCTTGCATTTGCCTCGTCTATAACATCAACAAAGTCTTCATCTTGAGATAAGTCATCTTGACAACTAGAGGTACCTAAAAGCACTCCTAGTAAAAGAAGGCTTGTAGTGATAAAATGAAAAGACAGTTTTTTAGTACACATAATTTTGTAATCGAATCTATGATTACAATTATAGAACATCTAGATTTAAAAAACTCCTACCTTACCGCAGTAATTATGTACGTTTATTTAATATTGCACTATTAATGAGCACAAAAAACACAGAAGGCGTATGTAAGGAAACTGTTTATAACAGAGTCTTTATGGCGCATTCTAAAAACCTCTTTAATTTTCTATATTACAAGTACGGGAGCCTCTACAGCCCTGAAGATAAGGTGCAAGAAGCATTTGTGAAGTTATGGGAAAATTGCTCAAAAGTTCCTGAAGAAAAAGCAAAAAGTTACCTTTTTACCATTGCAAATAATCTAACGTTAAATGCCTATGCGCATCAAAAGGTTGTTTTAAAGTTTCAGAAAACAAAACCTCAAAATTATACAAATGAGTCGCCAGAGTTTGTGCTTGAAGAACAAGAATACAATGCAAGACTACAAAAGGCCATTGCAAAACTAAGTGAGGCACAACGCAGCGCATTTCTATTAAACAGAATAGAAGGTAAAAAACATAAAGAAATAGCAGAGATGCTAGGCATCTCAAAAAAGGCTGTAGAAAAGCGCATTTATGGGGCGCTAGCAAAGCTTAAAAAAGAAATTACAGAACTTAAGTAGGACTTTCTCAATACTCACTGTTATATACACAGGTAATACTATGGAAAGAGAAGAATTAATAACAAAGTGGTTAGACAACGAGCTGTCTGAAGCAGAGCTTCAGGAGTTTAAGCGTCTTGGAGATTATGAAGATCTCGTGCGTATCGCAGAGACCACAAAGCAGCTTGTGCCTCCTGCATATAAAGCTACACAAGAGTATGAGAGATTACAGACTAGCATAGATACGAAGACAAAATCTGGAATAATATATCTCAAGCCATTTCTTAAAGTCGCGGCAATTCTCATCTTGTTTGCAGGTATTTATTATGCTACTACATTATCGCAACAAACTGTTGAGATAACAACTACCATTGCTCAAAAAGAGGTTGTGACTTTACCAGATAATTCTATTGTTACGATTAATGCAATGTCTGATTTATATTATGACCCAGCGACTTGGGATGAGTTTAGAGCTGTGACACTAGATGGCGAAGCCTACTTTCAGGTGGCAAAGGGTGCTACATTTAGCGTTGAGACTTCTAATGGTGTGATTTCAGTACTAGGGACCCAGTTTAATGTGCGCAATAGAGATGATAAGTTTGAAGTATACTGCTACGAGGGATCTGTACAAGTAGAAACAGCTACAAAAACTGTGATTTTAAAACCTGGAGACCGCTTTCGCGAAAGCGTAAAAATAGCTAGTACTAATACAAGTACTGCGCTATCTCAACCCTCTTGGATAGTTAATGAAACCTCGTTTGAAAAAACACCACTAGGTGAAGTACTTAAAGAATTTGAGAGACATTATAACGTAACTGTATCTTTAGATAAAGAAGTAGAAAACCTACTCTTTACTGGTACATTTACACATCTTAATATGGAGATTGCTTTAAAGTCAATAAGCTTACCATTTAATTTATCCCATAAAAAACAGGGAAATAAGGTAACTTTATCACGTGACTAAAAAAAGTGTACTTACATTCTTCACTTTACTTTGTTGTTTATTTTTTTCTGAACTAAAATCTCAAGAACAAAATACAGCAACGCTTCCGCTAGCTACAGTTTTAAATAATCTAGAGGCTCTTTTTAATGTAAGCTTTTCTTATGCAGATCATATTGTAGCTCCCACATATATAAAAGATATATCTGAAGGGTCTACACTCACGCAAGCACTAGAATATATTGAGAACAATACAGATCTAAGCTTTGACTTTCTTAATGAACGTTTTATAGTCATTACAGAAAATATCATTAATGAGGTACAAGAACTTGACCAGATTTACATCTCTAACCTGCTTACAACGGGAATTTCAAAATCCAGATCTGGAATCACGCGTATCATCCCAGAACAATTTGGAATACTACCAGGCATCATAGAACCTGATGTTTTACAAGCTGTACAGGCATTGCCCGGTATTTTTAGTACAGAAGAAACCGTATCTGATGTAAATATACGCGGAGGCACAAATGATCAAAATCTTATCTTGTGGGACGGCATTAAAATGTATCAATCTGGACATTTTTTTGGTCTCATATCTGCCTTTAATCCTTACTTAACAAAGCGTGTAGAAGTTATTAAAAATGGCACAAGCGCAAGATATGGAGACGGAGTGTCTGGGACCATAAATATTGAACTAGATGATAAAGTTGCTACAGATTATGAAGGAAGTGTGAGTGCAAACTTGCTTCATCTTAAAGGATTTGCCACACTTCCCCTGTCAAAAAAACTTACGCTCTCTCTCTCTGCAAGACGATCTAATACAGATTTTATAGAGAGCCCCACATATACTAGTTATACCGATCGTATTTTTCAAGATACAGACTTGAGTATAAATAGTGATAAAGAATCACAAGTCTCAGATCTCAATTTTTACTTTTATGATCTAAGCACAAATCTTATTTATGATATTTCAAAAAAAGACAAACTTAAGCTTAGTGCAACCACAATCTATAATAAGTTAGGGTATGATGAGACCATTAGAGCCTTAGAAATAAATGAGCGTAGCGGTATTAACCAGAGTAACAATGGTGCAAGACTCCTTTACACCAGAAACTGGAACAAAAAACACACGACAGATGTAGAGCTTTACCTATCAAATTACAATCTCAATGCTCGTAATTTTAACTTAGAGAATGGACAGCAACTAGATCAAGAAAATGAAGTGCTGGATATAGGAGCAAAATTTCAGCTAAGCAGTAAACTCTCCGATACCTTTATCTGGAATAATGGCTATCAGTTTACAGAGGTGGGCGCTCGTAACCTTGCACAAACTAATAGGCCCATCTTTTTTAGTAATGAGCGCAATGTGATACGTACACACAGCCTGTACTCTGAACTTTCTTACCTCTCTCCCTCTAAAGGGACACAATTTATAACGGGAGTAAGAGGTAATTATCTCGATACTTTTAATACCCTTATTATAGAGCCTAGAGTACGCTTTAGCCAGCGGTTTTTGAGTTTTTTAAAAATAAGTGCTTTAGGAGAGTTTAAAAGTCAGTCTATTTTTCAAATAATTGATCAACCTAATGACTTTTTAGGATTGCAACGTAGCCGCTGGATTGCGGCAAATGATGATTCGTTTCCTATTTTAAAAAGTAAACAAGCTTCTGTAAGCCTCGATTATACAAAGAGTAAATGGCTGTTAAGTGTAGAAGGATACATAAAAAATGTAGATGGAATTTCTTCACGTAGTCAAGGATTTCAAAATCAGTTTCAATTTACAAATGCAGTAGGCTCATATGATGTGATGGGTATAGACTTTTTAGTAAATAAACAGTTTCAAAAATTTGGAACCTGGCTCTCCTACTCTTTTAGTAAGAATAATTTTGAGTTTGAGAGTTTAAATAATGGTAGACGCTTCCCTAATAATACAGATATAAGGCACTCACTCACCTACGGCTCTACGTATACTATTAACGATTTCAAATTTTCACTAGGCTTTAACTGGCGTACAGGTACACCTCTCACTAGCCCAAGAGAAGAAAACCCTATTGTAGATGGAGAAATTATTTACAATTTACCGAATAGTAATCTTTCAGATAGTTTCTTACGTTTTGATATATCTGCCATATACAAGTTTCAACTTTTTGATAAAGACGTACAAGTAGGAGCCTCTATATGGAATTTACTAGACAACAATAATATACTCAATACCTATTATCTCATAAATAGCGAAGATGAAATTCAAAAAATCACGGTAAAATCTTTAGGTATCACGCCTAATTTTAGTCTTCAGTATAGTTTTTAATAAGTTATAGCAGCTACAACGTGTTTACCTGGCAGCTTGCTTCTACCATTTAAGAAATCGAGTTCTATAATAAAATTACACTGTACTACCTCTCCCCCTAGTTCCTCAATCATTGCAACTACCGCAGCAGCCGTTCCTCCCGTGGCGAGTACATCATCGTGCAATAACACTTTATCTCCCGGCTTTATAGCGTCACTGTGCATCTCTAGCACATCTGTACCATACTCAAGATCATATTCTTTCTTAATGGTAGTATAAGGTAGTTTATTTGGCTTGCGTACGGGTACAAATCCGGCATTGAGTCTTTTTGCAAGCAGCGGTCCGTAAAAGAAACCTCTCGCTTCAATTCCTACCACAACATCTATTGCAACTTCTGGCACTAGGGTGTATAGAATTTCTTCCGCTTTCGCGAAAGCGGTCTTATCTCCCAGCAAAGGTGTTATATCTTTAAAAATAATTCCTTCTTTAGGAAAGTCTTGAACGTCTCTTATGTAATCTGAAATTTGCATAGATAAAGCGAGTATTTATAGTACTAAGATATACAAAAGTTTATGCTCTAAATTAATCTATATTGTAAAACGCTGAGTGAATGACAACTATCGTTTTGAGATTAAAACAATCTCATTTTTTTTATCTTTTTCTTGTGTGTAACAATAAAATGATTGTATATTTGCACCCCGAAACAAACAAGTAATTATTGTTTCTAAACGGCCTCGTGGCGCAACTGAATAGCGCACTTGATTACGGCTCAAGAGGTTACAGGTTTGAATCCTGTCGAGGTCACAAAAACCTTACAATCATATGATTGTAAGGTTTTTTTTA
>JAHDEV010000223.1 GCA_020628615.1 Dokdonia sp. | reverse complement strand
TAATAGAAAAGAAGATCGAGAAAGCACAACACGATCTCGAGCTTATTAAAAGTGCTTACCTCAACGATGGTAACAACGGTACAGATGATACGTCGCCGCAGTTTAAATCTTTTGATGAAGGAAGTGCTACGATGAGTAAAGAGGCAAACAGTGCACTTGCTATACGTCAAGAAAAGTTCATACGTGATCTTAAAAACGCGATTACTCGTATTAATAACAAGACGTATGGTATATGTCGTGTGACTGGGAAACTTATTAATCCAGAACGTTTAAAGCTCGTACCACACGCTACATTGAGCATTGAGGCAAAGAATATGCAGTCATAATACTTGTTATATATCAATAAATAAAAGCGTTCTTATGAGCGCTTTTTTTATAAACTACCTTTAGTTTTTGAATTTACATATCTCCATATTGTTTATACTTGCCTCCATAAGTTTATGTGCCCAAAAGCGACTTACACAAACCTATGAAGCAGCAGCTATAAACGAGCTGTATATAAACAGTAATGAGATCTTTAAAATTAAAATTACTACAGCAGAGACTAGCGATATCTCTGTTGCTACCATTATAGATGGGGAGACTTTTGCAAGTACACTACTTAATACATCCACAAAAGATGGAGTACTTAAAATCACTACAGGAAAGACTCCAGATTACATCCCTTTTAATGATAAACTTGCTGCTCATAAGGTACTGGCTATTGAGCTTGAGATTATAATTCCCATAGGCTTAGATGTTTCTATTTACTCAACTTTGGCAAGTGTAGACACCTACGGAAAGCTTGGCCAAGTACGCATAGATTTGGGTCGCGGGCATTTTAAGGGGGAAGAATTCCGCTTTCGCGAAAGCGCAAAAATAAACACCATATCAGGTAGTATTTATGTCTCAAGCAATCTGGTTAATGTCACCGCACAATCTAGAAATGGAAAGATTAACATCCCTCCTACTCAAGCGGATGGCCCACTGCTAGAAATCAAAAGTATACACGGTGATGTGACGGTAGTAAAATCGTTGTGAATACCCTATTTTTGTCACGTTTCAAAACTATATTATGTCTTTAAAAAAAGTTGCTCTTATTGTGTTCTTGATACTTCTAGTAGATCAAGTGCTTAAGGTATATATTAAAACTAATTTTTACCTACGTGAGAGTATACAGGTTTTTGGTCTAGACTGGTTTCAGATTTTCTTTGTAGAAAATCAAGGAGCCGCTTGGGGCGTAGAGCTACCAGGTAAATATGGTAAAATCACGCTCTCACTCTTTAGACTTATTATAGCCCCAGTGATAGGGTATTACTTATATAAGTCTGTAAAAAACAATGCGCCAAAACTGCTGGTTATCGCACTATCACTGGTCTTTGCTGGTGCAGTAGGTAATATTATAGATTCTCTTATTTATGGATCTATTTTTAGTGCGAGCACGCCTAGCCAGATTGCGACATTTATGCCAGAAGGTGGTGGGTATGCAGATCCTCTCTTTGGAAAAGTGGTAGATATGCTCTACTTCCCTTTTATACAAGATGCTATGTGGCCAGAATGGATTCCTTTTTTAGGAGGAAAAACCTTTACATTTTTTAATGCCATATTTAATATAGCAGATATGGCGATAAGTACGGGCGTAGGTATCTTACTTGTGTTTAACAAGCGTATATTTCCTCAAGAGGAAAAAGTGACTACGGCGCAGTAGGTGCTTCTGAAAATATTTCTAACAGCTCGTTAGGACCTATAGGTTTTACAATAAAGTCTTTTACGAGGTTAAAATGCTTAGAGCGCTCTATATCTACAGGGTTTATAGAGCTACTCACGATGTATAGTGTACAGTTGTTAAGTGCAGGAAAGTCGTGCTTGCTTAATTCTTCAAGAAATCCCCATCCATCCATTATAGGCATATTGAGGTCTAATAAAATTATTTGTGGCACTGGCTGTCCCTGAGGATCTTTAAAGCTGCTTACGAAGTGATTTAATGCCTCTTCGCCGTTTTTGAATACAAGTATTTCTTCTGCTAGTTTACGTATATCTATGAGCTTTGTAAGTAGGCTCACGTACATATCATCGTCATCTATGAGACAAGCTAGTTTTATAGGGTAGTTCATATGTCTATTTGGGGGAGTTAACTGTAATCTACTGTAATGTAACAATAAATTTTGAACCTTTACCTATTTTACTCTCAACAGTTATATCTCCACCCATTGCTTGGACTTCATTACGGGTGAGAAATAACCCTAAACCCAAGGCATCCTTGTTGCCGTGGAAGGTTTTATATAATTTAAAAAGATCTTTGCCGTGTTTGTCTAGATCTATACCTAGACCATTATCTCGTACCATAAGGTATTTCTTGCCATCTACTTCATAAGTAAAGACAGTTATTTCTGGATCACGGTCTGGGTGTTTATATCGCAACGCATTAGTTATCAAGTTTTGTAATATACTCTCTAGATAGGCTTCTATATACATCACCTCTTCTACTTCAGAAAATTCTGTATACATAACCGCCCTACTCGCTC
>JAHDEV010000033.1 GCA_020628615.1 Dokdonia sp. | reverse complement strand
TAAAGTGCTGGTCTGGGGGACCAGAGATCGGAGGTTCGAATCCTCTCTACCCGACGCAAACCACTATTTTTTTAGTGGTTTTTTTGTATTATAAGATGTGTATATACGCTTTCGCGAAAGCGTAATAATAACCACCCCCAATTATTCTCGTTCTTTTTTAAGATATTTAAAGTGTGAAAACAAAACAGCGCCTAGATCGAGCTTATAAACAAGCTAAAACGATAGCTTTCTCAAATGAAGACAAGCTCATTTTCTTTTCTGACTGTCACAGGGGAGACAAGAGCTTTGCAGATGATTTTGCCCGTAATGAAAACATCTACTATCACGCGCTCAAACACTACTACAACGAGGGTTTTACCTATTGCGAGCTGGGTGATGGTGATGAGCTATGGGAAAACACCTCTTTTGAGAGTATACTACGTGCTCATAAAAATGTATACCGCCTTTTACAAAAATTTCATTTTGAACGTAGGCTTCATTTAATATGGGGAAATCACGATATGGTATACAGGGATAAAAATTACGTAAAAAAGCATCTAAGCACCTATTTTGACCCTAAAGATGGCCGTGAGGAGGTACTCTTTAAAGATCTTGAGTATCACGAGGCTATTGTATTAAAACATCAAGACACACATCAAGAGTTGTTTTTATGTCACGGCCATCAAGCAGACTGGATGAACTATCACGGCTGGCGCTTTAATAGGTTTCTAGTACGTGTACTCTGGAAACCCCTACAAATCTTTGGTATCTCTGACCCTACTAGTCCAGCAAAAAATTATAAGGAACTTATAAAAGTTGAGCGTCGTATTAAAAAATGGATTACAGATAATAGCAATCTTCTTACAATAGTAGGTCATACGCACAGGCCGCGTTTTCCTGAGCCTGGAGATATTGCTTTCTTTAATGATGGGAGTTGTGTCCACCCAAGGAGTATAACCGGCTTAGAAGTCGATAATGGAGCTATCTCGCTTATAAAATGGCATATTGCCACCTCAGAGAGTGGCACACTACAAGTAGTGAGGGAGTTACTAGAAGGTCCTACTGCACTAACAGCCTATCAAGTATAGCTATAGAGAAAATGTAATTATTCTAGATTTAAGACTCTGGCGCAAGTCGCACTTGTAACCCTTCCATCTCTTCTGAGATATGAAGCTGGCAACCCAGTCTACTATTATCTTCTACATAAAAAGCCTCTGCAAGCATTGCATCTTCATCATCGCTCATTTCTGGGAGCTCGTGATCACTCTCTACATAACACTGGCAAGAAGCGCACATAGCCATACCACCACATACACCTATTGTACCTTCTGGGGCTAGCTCATAAGAACGCACAACCTCCATAAGATTCATATTCATATCTGTAGGGGCATCTATGGCGTGAGATACTCCGTCACGGTCAATAATAGTTATCTTAATATCTGCTGGCATAGCTTTTATTTACCTCTTACTTTGAGCTTACTCAATTGCTTTTACAACTGCCTTTGGCGCTTCTTTTTTAGTTCCATCAAAACCTGTTACACCACCCACAGTGGTGTACTTCATTACATAACGCTTGTCTGGAAATATGCGCTGGTAGGCACTCTGGCACATAAGCGTAGCCTCGTGAAAACCACAGAGTATAAGTTTAAGCTTACCTGGGTACGTATTTACATCACCTATAGCATAAATACCTGGTATGTTAGTTTGGTAATCGAGCGTGTTATCTACCTTGATTGCGTTTTTTTCTATCTCAAGGCCCCAGTCTGCAATAGGCCCCAGTTTAGGCGCTAGTCCAAATAACGGTATAAAGTGATCACAATCTTTAGTAAACACCTCTGCTCCTTGTTTTATAGAGACACCACTTACTGCTCCCTCACCTATCACCTCAACAACTTCTGCTGGTGTGATAAGTTTTATTTTACCCTGGTTTTTGAGGTCTTGTACTTTCTCTACGCTATCTAGAGCACCTCTAAACTCGTTGCGACGGTGTACAAGCGTCACTTCACTCGCCACATCTGCAAGGAAGATACTCCAGTCAAGAGCACTATCACCACCACCAGCAATAACCACATTCTTATCACGGTACAACTCTGGATCACGTATGATGTACTCTACTCCTTTGTCTTCGTAGCTAGCTATATTTGAAATAGGTGGTTTACGAGGCTCAAAACTCCCTAAACCTCCTGCAATTGCAACTACAGGCGCGTGGTGTTTTGTTCCTTTATTAGTTGTTACTATAAAGCTACCATCTTCTTGTTTATCTATAGTTTGGGCACGCTCTCCAAGTGTAAATCCAGGTTGAAAAGGCTCGATTTGTTTCATCAAGTTGTCTACAAGATCACCAGCAAGTACTTCTGGAAATGCAGGGATGTCATAGATAGGTTTTTTAGGGTATATCTCTGCACACTGTCCTCCAGGTTGCGGTAAAGCATCTATGAGGTGGCATTTTAACTTTAGTAATCCTGCTTCAAAAACGGTAAAAAGACCAGTAGGTCCTGCTCCTATTATAAGAATATCTGTTTTAATCATTTACTTATCTATTTACGCTTTCGCGAAAGCGTACTACGCAACAACATTTATCACTTGCTCAATTTGCGGAGCGTGTTTTTTTATAGTCATCTCTACACCACTCTTTAGGGTCATTTGGTTTACAGAGCATCCTACGCAAGCTCCTTGCAGTTGCACGCGCACTATCTTACCATCATCTATCCCTAGAAGACTTATATCACCTCCATCACTCTGTAAAAAAGGACGAATCTCCTCAAGGGCATCCTCTACTTTTTGTGTTAACTCTGCTGTGCTCATACTTAATTCTTTACGGCAGAACATCCTGCCATTGTGGTAATCTTAATTGCTTCTGTAGCTGGTAAGTCTGTGTTACGACGCACAGTCTCCTCAACAACATTTTTTGTCAAGTTATCAAAAGCTTCCATAGTAGCGGTGTTAGCCTGTAATGCTGCTGGACGTCCTACGTCTCCTGCCTCACGTATACTTTGTACTAATGGAATCTCACCTAGTAAACGTACACCTAAATCTTCGGCGAGGTGTTTTGCCCCTTCTTTACCAAAGATGTAATATTTATTTTCTGGCAACTCTTCTGGTGTGAAGTAAGCCATATTTTCTACAATACCTAAAACAGGAACATTTATACTTTCTTGTTTAAACATTGCTACACCCTTCTTTGCATCTGCAAGTGCAACATTTTGTGGTGTGCTTACCACTACAGCACCCGTAATAGGTAAAGATTGCATTATGCTTAGGTGTATATCTCCCGTACCTGGAGGTAGATCTAGCAGTAAGAAGTCTAATTCACCCCAAGCCGCATCAAAAATCATCTGGTTAAGTGCCTTTGCTGCCATAGGTCCCCTCCATATAACTGCTTGATCTGGCTTTGTAAAAAATCCTATTGAGAGTACTTTTACGCCGTAGCTTTCTATAGGTTTCATTTTAGACTTTCCGTCTACATTTACAGAGAGTGGTCTCTCATTTGCCACGTCAAACATAATAGGCACAGATGGCCCGTAAATATCTGCATCAAGTATACCTACCTTGAAGCCCATTTTTGCGAGTGTCACTGCAATGTTAGACGTTACGGTAGATTTACCTACTCCTCCTTTACCAGAGGCTACAGCAACGATGTTTTTTATACCAGGTATCGCTTTACCTTTAATCTCAACTGTTTCTTCTTTAGGCGGAGCGGTAACTTTTACATTAACCTTTACCTGTGCTTTTTCAAAAACCTTATCGTGTATGGTTTTCATAATATCAACCTCTGCTTTTTTACGAGCTTGTAGTGTTGGGTTGTTTATAGTGATATCTACAATTACCTCATCGCCAAATGTTAGCACATTAGTAACTGCGCCACTATCTACCATATTTTCTCCAGCACCTGGAGCAGTAATAGTTTTTAAAGCCTCGAGAATATCTTTCTTTTGTAATTTCATCTTTTAATAAGCAATTCAAAATCAGCCTTTAATTAGACTAATTCTAAATGCAAAGATACAACTGCAAAGGGGTAAATACCAATACTTCAATTTTCAAAATATTTGACAATTTCAATAAGAAAACGACACGCTCATTTCTTAGAACTATCTAAGCTTTATAGAGCTCCAGCAAGTACAATTTTAAAGTTCAATTACAGGATCCCAAAAGTGCTTTTTAAAATTAACCACCTTATCATCCTTAACCTCTACACCTTCATTTTCAAGCAATTGCTGCATTAAGTTAGTTTGTGGGAAATGATGTTTACCAGTAAGCAGCCCTACTCTATTTACGACTCTATGTGCTGGCACTTCTGGATGATTACTAGCACCATTCATTGCCCAACCTACCATACGACTACTACGAGCAGCACCTAGATACTTTGCAATAGCACCATAACTCGTTACTCTACCGTAAGGAATTAAAGCAGCTACGGCATACACTTTTTGAAAAAAGTTTTCGGTCTCTGGAGCGTAATTCATTCGAAGTAGATAGTGCGCACCAGCGTGATTAACATTAATATGACCATAAGACCAGCCATAAAATAATTTGAAAAGCGCGTAAAAGAGCTCTCTCTATTTTGAATACGAGCAAAGAAAAGAACATAAAGATATAAAGCACTAAAGGTGCCTACAGCGGCAGCAACTACAAAGAGTACAATTGCTACTACGTCATATTCTACCTTACCGCTTACGTTAAGCGCTGCACCCAGCGCACAGAAATAAGGAATAGGCAACACATTAAGTGCAGATATTGCCATCCCTTTACCTAGACTTTTTAAACCTCTGTTTTTTGAAATTTTAACCTTAGGGACTTTGCTTTGCTTTGCTTTCACAAAGAAAAATATGGCCATTATTAAGAAAATCACAAGACCTGTGCGCAGTAGCATACTCTGCACATACGGATTTCCAAAAATATAGCGCGCAAGTAATACGGCTATAAGTGCCTGAAAAACGACAACAAAAGAAGCCCCAAGAGCAACTAGCAGCCCATTATTGCGACCACGCTCAACACACGTTTTTGCAACAGACATATTTATTAGCCCAGGTGGTATCACTCCGGCTAGCGCTGCAAAATAGGTGATTAAAAAAAGTTTGGTTGTCTCCAAGGGTGCCCGTTACTTGACTCTAAATTTAATATAAGTAATTGGTTTTCCTTGTTCTAGATATTGTTTTTCATAAAAAGTTTGAATCCCCACAACCTCCTCTGGCGAGTATTCGTTTTTATACACATTATGATTTGCTTCTAAAATCTCGTGACCTTCACCGTGTAGTAATCCCAGTGTGTAACCGTGCATAAACTCTGAGTCTGTTTTGAGATTTACACAACCTCCCTCTTTCAAAACATTCTTATATTTTTGAAGAAACTCTGTATTGGTCATACGGTGCTTAGTGCGCTTGTACTTGATTTGAGGATCTGGAAAAGTAATCCATATCTCATCTATTTCCGCTTTCGCGAAAGCGTACTCAATAAGCTCTATTTGCGTGCGCATAAAACCTACATTGTCTAGATTATCTTCTAGAGCGGTTTTTGCACCACGCCAAAATCGAGCCCCCTTGATGTCTATACCTATAAAGTTTTTATCTGGATACTTCTCTGCAAGTCCTACAGAATACTCACCTTTACCACAACCTAGCTCTACGACGATAGGGTTATCGTTTTTGAAAAAATCTGAATTCCACTTACCCTTAAGAGGAAAAGTTCCATCTACCAGTTCTTCTCTAGACGGCTGTACTACGTTTGAGAATGTCTCATTCTCACGGAATCTCTTAAGCTTATTTTTACTTCCCACAGGTATATTTAATGTTTTGGTAAAATTAAGGAAACTTTTACTACGTCTAAGAGATAGATATTTGCAATGTGAAAAGAAATAAGCACATACTAGTTGCTCCTCTTAACTGGGGATTGGGTCACGCGACGCGCTGTATCCCTATTGTTAATGCGCTTTTATCTCAAAATCATAAGGTTACCATAGCCAGTGATGGTGATGCGCTTAAATTGCTCAAAAAGGAGTTTCCAAAACTTTCTTTTGTCTCGCTGCCATCTTATAAGATTGAATATGCAGAAAAGGGTAAAAACTTTAAACGCAAGCTTATCTCTAATTTACCATCTATACGAAAGAGTATACGTGCAGAACATAAGGAACTTAAAAAGATTATCCCGGCATTAAATATAGATGGAGTTATCTCAGATAACCGCCTAGGTTTGTATACAAATCTTGTGCCTTGTGTGATCATAAGTCACCAGTTACAGGTGCTAAGCGGTAGCACTACAAAAATCTCTACGGCTATACATAAAAAGTATCTAGAGCGCTTTACTGAGTGCTGGGTTCCAGATCTTAAAGGTAATTTCAATTTAAGCGGAGTTTTAGGCCACCCAGACAAAAGCTTATCAATACCTACGCGATACATAGGCCCCTTAAGCAGGATGAAGGCAAGACCAGAAGAGCTAAAGTACACAGCAACAGCTGTGCTTTCTGGTCCTGAGCCACAACGATCTATGCTAGAAGAGATTATTACCAAAAACTTCAAAAAGCTCAACGGACAGTTTTTAATTGTACGAGGTAAACCTGAAGATGAAAAAACCATCACTCATACTAAGCCCAACATTAAAGTAATTAATTTCCTCACTACTAAGGAGCTTGAAAAGGTGATTAATCAAAGTGGGTATATCATAGCAAGATCTGGCTATACGACTATTATGGATCTAGCCGTGATGAAGAAAAAGGCATTCTTTATCCCTACACCAGGACAGTCTGAACAGGAATATCTTGCGGCTTTGTTAAAAGAAAATAAGATTGCACCTTTTGCAGTTCAAGATGAGTTTAAAACTAAAGATTTATCCAAACTGTCTGTTTACCCAGGTTTTGAAAAGGGTATAGAGGCTAGTGATTTACTCGATAATTTCGGCCTTTTCGAGCGTAAAAGAGAATTCAGACCCCACTCCAAACTCGCTTTCAACATAAACTTTCTCCTCGTGCGCCTCAATGATATGTTTAACAATAGAGAGCCCCAGACCTGATCCTCCTACCTTACGGTTACGAGACTTATCTACTCTATAAAACCGTTCAAATAAGCTTGGTAAATGATCTGGCTCAATACCTTCCCCGTTATCTGTCACTCGTATAAGTAATTTGTTTTGAATTAAATCTTGTATACTCACCTCTGTAGTACCGTTTTCCTTACCGTATTTAATAGAGTTTCCTATTAAGTTTGTGAGTAATTGCTGTATGCGTTCCCTATCTGCATTAACCATTACCTTCTTTGCATAAGAATCATCAAAGGCAAGTGTTATATTACGTTTTGCAGCTTCCATCTCTAGCATCTCAAAAGTGGCGTAAATTAACTTTACAAGATTGAAATATTCATAGTTAATATTAAGATCTCCCACTTCTAGCTTAGTAATCATATCAAGATCATTTACTAAGTAAATCAAGCGATCTACACCTTTTTCTGCACGAGATAGGTATTTTTTTCTAACAGATTTATCTTTTATAGCGCCGTCTAGTAACGTAAGTATATATCCCTGTACAGTAAATAAAGGGGTTTTTAGCTCGTGAGCCACATTACCTAAAAAGTTACGACGATACTCTTCTTGTACTCTTAAAGATTCTATTTCTATTTTTTTACTCTTAGCATAACGCTCTACTTCTTCAGAAAGTGAAGCCATATCTGTAGTAATATTATCTGCAGTGAGGCTTACATCTTCTAAGAGCTTTACGTTGTCGTAAATCTCCCTTACTTTTTTAAATATAAACAGTTGCGTTCTAAAATGAATAAGTAAAAATGACAATACATAGCAAACTAGAATTCCCAAAAAGACCAGCCACCACACAGGCTCGCTGTCTTGTATAAATTCAAGAGCTAAAATAAGTAGTGCAAAAAGCACCGTAATATAAGCCGCCGTTATAAGTGCAAACGAGTACGGCTGTTTTACATCTGAGGCCATTAGATCACAAATTTATAACCTACACCTTTTACAGTTTTAAATGACTCATCACCTATTTTTTCCCTAAGCTTACGTATATGTACATCTATCGTACGTCCACCTACTACAACTTCAAGTCCCCATACCTTATCAAGTATATCTTCTCTGGTAAATACTTTTCCAGGTTTTGAAGTAAGTAGTGATAGTAGTTCAAATTCTTTTCGCGGTAACGAGAGTTCTTCCTTACCCTTAAAAACTTTATACTCTTCTCGGTTAATAATGAGTTTACCCACCTTAGTTATTTGAGAAGGAGCTTCCTCATTTTTAAATCTACGTAGTAACGCTTTTACTTTACTAAGGAGCACCTTAGGCTTTATAGGCTTTGTTATATAATCATCTGCACCTGCGTCAAAACCTGCTACTTGAGAGTAATCTTCTCCTCTTGCAGTAAAGAAGGTAATGATGGTTTGTTCAAGATCTTTGTTAGAACGTATTACTTCACAAGCCTCTATACCATCCATTTCTGGCATCATTACATCTAGTATGATAAGATGCGGCTGGTGTTTTTTTGCAAGCTTTACAGCCTCTAGACCATTAGTCCCAGTAATTACTTGATATCCTTCATTTGACAAATTATACCCAACGATTTCTAAGATGTCTGGCTCATCGTCTACTAGTAAAATTTTAAGGTCCTTTTTTTTCATTGTAATTACGGTTAAGTCGTTGTGTAAATATACGTTTTTTGATGTTTTTGTTGCCACTGCAACTAGCTTGCAAATTAAATTGTAATTCTTTGAACCATATTAAGCTTGCGTTAAATCTTACGCTTTCGCGAAAGCAAAATAAACGACTACCTCTTATTTTAATTAAATTTATGGCCTAATCAAATCACTACAGTATGAAACAAATTACTCTTTTAATTACCTTATTTCTAGCATCGTGCACTGTTTTTGCACAAGACCTAGTGATTACAGGTATCTTTGATGGAAACCTTACAGGAGGTACTCCAAAAGCAATAGAAATTTATGCACTTAATGATATTGCAGACTTAAGCACATACGGTTTTAGCAACTCAAGTAACGGAAACGGCATTTCTGAAGTGGAGTTTGCCTTTTCTGGTTCTGCTACCGCTGGAGATTACTTTTACATCTCTACAAATGAAGAAGATTTTATGACCTTTTTTGGGTTTAATCCAGACTTTACCTCAAATAGTGCGAATAACAATGGAGATGATTCTATAGCTCTTTATGATAACGTGGCAGACGACGGTTCTGGAACACTTCAAGGAACACAAATAGATGTCTATGGAGATCTAAATACAGATGGCACAGGTGAAACTTGGGAATATCAAGACGGATGGGCTTATCGTGTAAGCGGTACTGGACCTGACGGCACTACATTTATGGTAGGCAACTTTACATACAGCGGGACTAATGCAAATGATGATGACACTACTCAGGCAACTGCAACAAATCCGTGGCCTCTAGGCACCTACTCTACCACGCCACCAGCTTGCTCTCTAGTTCTTGGCACGGCTACAGCGACTTGTGATACCGAGACCACAGCGGTAGATGGTACAACAGTTATGATACCTTATACTGGAGGTGGAGACGCTACTTATACTGTAGCTATTACAAGCGGTGGAGGCGTTGTAGGAGGAGATGACCCTACGACTACAGCAAACGGAACAATCACACTTACAGACGTATCTGAAGACACAACTATAACACTAGAAGTAACAAGTACAGACTGTATGCTCTCTATAGATGTTACAACACCAGCTTGTGAGCCAGCTACAGAAGTGGCAGACATCGCAGCCCTAAGAGCAGGAACAGTAGGTGAAGAATACACCCTTACTGGAGAAGCAATACTCACTTTCCAACAAGATTTTAGAAATCAAAAATTTATTGAGGATGCCACAGGTGCTATTCTAATAGATGACAGCGCAGGGACTATCACTACTGCATATAACGTGGGTGATGGTATTACTAGTATAACAGGAGTACTAGGAGACTTTAACGGGATGACACAATTTATACCAAGTGTGGATCCAGGTACCGCAACTTCTACAGGAAACACTATTACGGCACAAGAGGTAACAGTAACAGAACTAGCCGCAAATCCTAATGATTATGAGTCTGAGTATGTAAGAATCACTGGTCTTACTATAGACAACTCTGCAAATGCATCTTGGGTAAATGGTCAAGAGTACCCAATGACTAATACAGATGGATCTTATGTTTTTAGAACTACATTTTTTGATGTAGACTACATAGGTGAAGTAGTACCAACTGATGAGGCAAATATTTCTGGTATTATTAATGAGCGTAATAACGGAGAGTACTTCATCACAGCTCGTGATGCTGCAGATATTGAAGCAGATGCTGTAGAGGCAACAGAAGTTGCAACACTAGCAGATCTTAGAGCGGGTACAGAAGGAACACTCTACACACTTACTGGTGAAGCAATACTCACTTTCCAACAAGATTTTAGAAATCAAAAATTTATTGAAGATGATACAGCTGCCATCTTAATAGATGACAGCGCAGGAACTATCACTACTGTATATAACGTAGGTGACGGTATCCTAGGCCTTACAGGTACGTTAAGCTCTTTTCAAGGAATGCTACAATTTGTTCCTAGTGAAGATCCTGGAGATGCATTTTCTACCGGAAACACAATTACTGCACAAATGGTAACAGTGACAGAACTCGCTGCAAATCCTAATGATTATGAGGCAGAGTATGTAACTCTAACAGAAGCTACAATAGACACTGCAACAAATACAGACTGGGTAACTGGTACAGAATACGGACTTACTACTCCAGAAGGTGCATATACTTTTAGAACAACATTCTTTGATGCAGATTATATAGGTACCGCAGTACCTACAGAGGCTCAAAACATATCTGGTATCATCACAGAACGCAATGATGGAGATTACTTTATCACCGCTCGTGATGTAACAGATTTTGAAGAGTTTTTAAGCTTAGGAGAAACTACAGCTATAGCGATAGCGATGTTTCCTAACCCTGCAAGTGATCAAATCACGATAAGTACTGGGATTAATACAGCAATGAATGTGTCTATTTTTGAGATTACAGGTAAGAAAGTAATTGAGACAACTACTGCAAACCCTATAGATGTAAGTGCACTTGCCCCTGGAGTATATGTAGTACAAGTAGCAGATGCTACAAGCTCAACTACAGCAAAGCTTGTAATTAAATAAAGAATACATTTATACAACCTTTATAAAGCGCTCTCCTTATGGAGGGCGTTTTTTCTTTTATATCTTTGCTTAAATTCTAATAAATGCCTCAGCAAACCTTTTTAAATATCACAAATAATGAGCAATTTGAGAAGGAGGCGCTCGCCACATTCAGGTATCAGTTTGAGCATAATAGCGTGTATAGATCTTTTTGTGATTTACTCTACAAACACCCCAGTGAGATAACATCAAGTAGAGAGATTCCGTTTTTACCCATACAGTTTTTCAAATCCCGCTCTATCATTTCTGGCAATGCAGAGCCGGCTATCACCTTTAGCAGCAGCGGTACTACTGGCAGCATCACGAGCAAACATCACGTTACAGATTTAAGCTTATATGAAGATAGTTTTAGAACCGCTTTCGCGAAAGCGTACGGAAACCCATCAGACTTCGTAATACTAGCCTTACTACCGTCGTATTTAGAACGATCTGGATCATCGCTCATTTATATGGTAGATGATTTAATCAAAAGTAGTAATCATCCAGACAGTGGCTTTTACCTCAACAATCTTGACGAGCTGGCAAACAAATTAGTGACACTTGACACCTCAGAAAAAAAAGTCCTTCTTATAGGTGTCTCATTTGCACTTTTAGACCTTGTAGAAAAGCATACTTTCAACCTCAGCAACACCATTATTATGGAAACAGGCGGTATGAAAGGAAGACGTAAAGAAATTATTCGACCAGAACTTCATAAAATACTTAGCACAGGTTTTGGGGTAGAAAAAATACATAGCGAGTATGGTATGACAGAGCTACTAAGTCAAGGATATTCTTCTGGCGATGGGATTTTTACCACACCACCGTGGATGAAAGTCTACACACGTGATACAGAAGATGCACTTACCCTACTCACAGACTCAAAAAGCGGCGGACTCAACATAATAGATCTCGCAAATAAAAATTCTTGCTCATTTATAGCAACTCAAGATCTAGGTAAAGTTTACGAGGATGGCAGTTTTAGTGTGATAGGCAGGTTTGATAATTCAGACATACGCGGGTGCAATCTTATGGCGCTTTAAAAACAACACTTTGAAGTTGTAATTATCTCAAAACTCTTGCGACTTAAATTGCGTAGGTATAGACACATAAATACTTCTTATGAGAACAATTACATTTTTTATTATAGCATTAATGAGCCTTACGGCCAGCGCACAACAGACAGATTATAATCTTAAAAAAGGCTATGCTGCCGAAGGTTATGACGTAACTGAGTATTTTAACAATAAGGCTATTGAGGGCGATAAAAAATATACAACTACCTATGATGGGGCTAAGTTTAAGTTTGCTAGTAAAGCTAACCTAGATCGTTTTAAAGCCGCTCCAGAAGAGTTTATACCCCAGTACGGAGGCTATTGCGCTTATGCGATAGCAGATAAAGGCAAAAAAGTAAGTGTAGATCCAGAAACCTTTGAGATAAGAGATGGCAAGTTATACCTGTTTTACAACTCCTGGGGAGTTAACACCCTTGATAAGTGGAATGAAGAGGGTGCAGAAAGCCTAAAGAAAAAAGCAGATATAGAGTGGCAATCTGTAAGGACTAAGAATTAAATACGACTTAATGATAGATTGGTTAGTTAGTTAGAAAACCCCAGATGCTCTTTTAAGAACACTGGGGTTTTCATTTATATAACTACTTGATATATTATACTGCGCGTATTAAGAAGTAGTTTTTCTTACCTCTTTGTAATAGTATAAATGTATCATTTATAAGATCTGACGATTGTATAGTACGATCTTCTCCTACCTTCTCCTTATTGAGAGATATAGAGTTTTCTTTAAGAGCACGTCTAGCTTCACCATTAGATTTTAAAAACCCTGTTTTTTCGGCTAGAGCGGCAATTATATCAAGACCAGCTTCAATCTCTGTCTTTGCAATCTCTGCTTGAGGTACTCCTTCAAAAACGTCTAGAAACGTAGCTTCGTCTAGTGATTTTAAATCTTCACTCGTACTTTTTCCAAAAAGCATATTTGAAGCTGCAATCGCTTTTTTGAGAGCCTCTTCATCGTGTACCGTCGTTGTCACCTCTTCTGCAAGTCGCTTTTGTAGCGCTCGCTGGTGTGGTGCTTCTTTGTGAGTCTCAATAAGAGCCTCTATCTCCTCACGATCTAAGAAAGTAAATATCTTAATGTACTTAGCCGCATCTTCATCACTTGTATTAAGCCAGTACTGGTAAAATTTATAAGGTGATGTTCTATTTGCATCTAGCCATACATTACCACCCTCAGACTTTCCAAATTTACTTCCGTCAGACTTAGTGATAAGCGGGCACGTAAGTGCGTAGCCCTTACCTCCAGCTATACGACGTATAAGCTCTGTGCCTGTGGTGATATTACCCCACTGGTCACTACCACCCATCTGTAACGTACAGTCATTATTTTTATATAAATGTAAGAAGTCATACCCCTGTACCATCTGGTAAGTAAACTCTGTAAATGACATACCATCTGCACTCTCACCTGTAAGGCGATTTTTTACAGAGTCTTTTGCCATCATATAGTTTACAGTAATGTGCTTTCCTACATCACGTATAAAGTCTAGAAAAGAAAACTCCTTCATCCAGTCATAGTTATTTACCATAAGAGCTTGGTTCTCTGCCCCAGATGTAAAGTCTAAAAACTGTGATAACTGTTTGCGCACACATTCTTGATTGTGTCTTAGAGTCTCCTCATCGAGAAGATTACGCTCAGAAGATTTTCCAGATGGGTCTCCTATCATACCCGTAGCACCACCTACAAGCGCAACAGGTCTATGCCCAGCTCTCTGAAAATGTGCCAGTAGCATAATAGGCACGAGGTTACCTATGTGCAAAGAATCTGCAGTAGGGTCAAAACCTACATAAGCAGAGCGCATTGCCTCCATTAAGTGTTCTTCTGTTTGTGGCATTGCATCGTGTACCATACCACGCCACTTTAATTCTTCTACAAAATTCTTGATCATCTTATCGTTTTAACTGCAAAAGCAAATATAAAAATAAGCCACCACCTGTGATCATCCTTTTTCTGGAAAAAGACAATATAACAGAGGTACTCTCATTACCCTCGTGTCGTGTATCTTTACATAATGATTTTAGTTACTGGAAGCACAGGCCTAGTAGGTAGACACCTACTCCTCTCACTTATAGAAAGTGGCAAACCCGTGCGTGCATTATATCGCAGTGAGCATAAAAAGGAAGAGGTGCTTGCGTATTACGCTTTCGCGAAAGCGGAAACCCACACACACCTTATAGAATGGGCGCTGGGAGATATTACAGATATACCTACACTAAGTGCTGTCTTTATAGGTGTAACCCACGTTTACCACTGTGCCGCTTTGATCTCTTTTGATCCTTATCGATTTGACGAACTCACAAAAGTAAATGTAGAAGGAACCGCAAATGTTGTAAACCTAAGTTTAAGTACAGGTGTAGAAAAACTCGTTCATCTAAGCTCCATAGCTACCCTAGCCAGCACACCAAACAACCCCATTACCGAAGAAAACTACTGGGACCCAGATGCCGGAAACTCTGTATATGCCCTCACAAAAAATGGCGCCGAAATGGAAGTATGGCGCGGTACGGAAGAGGGACTTAACGCTGTTATATTTAACCCTGGCGTTATTATAGGAGAAGGCGATTATACTTCTGGTAGCGGGAAGCTCTTTTCATATGTTCTTAAAAAAAAATCGTACTTCCCTACTGGGTCTACAGGTATAATAGATGTTAATGATCTTGTATCTCTTATGATAAGCGCAATGAATAGCTCCATAAAACAAGAGCGTTATATTGCAGTAGGACACACGGTTTCATACAAGTTACTTTTTTCTAAAATCGCAACTGCCCTAAACCTAAAACCACCTAGCAAACCATTATCTACAGTGATTCTCAAAGTTGTAAATACACTAGATATGGTAAGAGGTGTTTTTGTAAAAAGAAGACAAATTACAAGCATAGGGTATAAATCTCTACAGACAGAAAGCAGGTATAGAAACGACAAGCTATGCAGCACATTTAACTATACGCCTACAGCACTAACAGCAACTCTAGATCGTGTAGCAAAGCATCTTAATCATTAATTATCTTTACGATATTTTCTCGCAAAAGTATCTGTTACCGTGCGAGTAGGTATATTAGGGTTGTTTCCTATTTTACCTTTTTCTTGCTTTTCTTTCTGAATTTCCTTCGCTCGAGCTGTTCTTAAGGAGTCTTTAAGCTTGCGCTCGGCAGTTTCTATTGAGTCATCTACAGCTAGCTGGGCTTTTATCCTGTCGAGTACTTTTGCATTCATTTCCCTATAAGCATCTATATCTGTGGTATAGTATGCTACATTTTGAGCATAAGTAGCACTGTCTATATTAAACTTATCATACACGTAGGTGTCTGGTTTGAGACCTATGAGTTTAAGCTTTGCAATATTGTATCCTTGGGCGGCATTAATTAAAATAGATTCATAAAGAATCTCTTCCATCACGGGTTGCTCTATAAAGCTTTCTGGCTTTTGAACTTCTGGAATTTCTTGACAACTAGTGACAACTGAAATAATGGATATGATTATATAAAGTTTCCTCATTATCTATCAAACGTAAGACGCTCTCCAAAAAGTTCATCATACACCTTAAAGTTTTTATAAGCGAGACGACCATTTACAAAAGTATGTGTGATACGTGATTTAAAAGTAGTACCCTCAAAAGGAGACCAACCACACTTATATAGAATGTTGTCTTTATTAACCGTCCAAGGAGCGTTAAGATCTACTAGTACAAGGTCTGCCTTATACCCTTTACGTATATAACCTCGCTTTTCTACTTGAAAAAGTATCGCTGGGTTGTGACACATCTTCTCAACAATCTTTTCTAAAGATATTTTACCTTGGTGATAAAACTCTAGCATAGCAGGTAAGGCGTGTTGAACTAATGGTCCTCCACTAGGAGCCTTTGTGTAAACATTATCTTTTTCTTCAATAGTATGTGGTGCGTGATCTGTTGCAATTACATCTATTTTATCATCCAGTAGTGCTTGAAAAAGCATATCGCGATCTTGAGCAGTTTTTACAGCTGGATTCCATTTTATTCTAGACCCTTTCTCATCATAATCTGCATCAGAAAACCAAAGGTGATGTATACAAACCTCTGCTGTAATCTTCTTTTCGGCTAGTGGGATGCTATTATCAAACAGCGCTGTTTCCTTACCCGTAGATAAGTGAAAAACGTGAAGTCTTGCTCCAGTTTTTTTAGCAAGTTCTATTGCTCTAGAAGATGATATGTAACAAGCTTCTTCACTTCTAATAATAGGGTGAAGGTTCATAGGGATATCGTCACCATAGCGCTCTTTGTAGATTGCTAGATTCTTACGTATAGTCTCTTCATCTTCACAATGAGTTGAGATAACCATATCTGTAGACTTAAAAATCTTTTCAAGTACAGCCTCGTTATCAACCAGCATATTACCTGTAGAGCTCCCTAAAAACAATTTAAGACCTGCAACACTTTTCTTATCAACTTTTAAGATTTCGTCAAGGTTATCATTAGTCCCTCCAAACATAAATGAATAGTTTGCAGCAGATGTCTTGCTTGCAATCTCAAACTTTTCTTCTAGTTTCTCAACAGTAGTAGTTTGTGGGTTTGTATTAGGCATTTCTATAAAAGAAGTAATCCCTCCAGCAACTGCAGCTCTAGATTCTGTAGCTATATTTGCTTTATGTGTCAAACCAGGCTCTCTAAAGTGCACTTGGTCGTCTATAACCCCCGGTAATAAGTATTGACCCTCTGCATCAAAAATATGCACATCTCCAGATTTTGCACTTATACTCTCTGCAATTTCTTCTATTACCCCATTATGAATAAGTATATCTCCTCTTAAGATAGATCCCTCATTAACAATATGTGCATCTTTAATTAATATTTTTTCCATACTTATTTTTTAAATAAATGCTGCAAACGCATTTTTATAACTCCAAAAATCGCTTCTGAAATAATACCAGAGCTCATCTTACTCTCTCCTTTTGTTCTGTCTGTAAATATGACAGGTATTTCAACTATATCAAACTTCTTCAAATAAGCCTTGTACTTCATCTCTATTTGAAAAGCATAACCTACAAATTTAATCGTGTCTAAATTTATAGCCCTTAGCACCTTATTATTATAGCATATAAATCCTGCTGTAGTATCATAAATATCCATACGCGTTATGAATCGCACATATCTAGATGCACCCCAACTTAGAAGAACTCGACCCATAGGCCAGTTTACTACATTAACACCAGTTACATACCTTGAACCTATAGCAACATCTGCTCCATCTTTCGCGCAAGCGTTATATAGACGTATAAGATCATTAGGGTTATGAGAAAAATCTGCATCCATCTCAAAAATATATTCATACTCTTGATGTAGTGCCCATTTAAACCCAGCAATATATGCAGTACCTAACCCCTTCTTCTCTTCTCTATTAAGAAGAAATAACTTTTCTCTATAAAAACCTTGAAGCTCCCGTACCTTTTGAGCAGTACCGTCTGGTGAGTTATCATCAACTACAAGAATATGAAAAGCCCTTTGCAGTGCAAATATATTGCGCAAAAGTCTTTCTATATTGTCAATCTCGTTGTAGGTGGGTATAATAACTACAGCGTTTGCCATATAATCTTGTTTAAAGCAAATGTACTTATTTTAGAGAGTTCATTACGCCTGTAAGCATCCTTTTGAGAGAATTTGTAGTATTTTTAACGGTCTATAAAGACTGTATATTTTGGAAACCATACTTCGCGAAATTACCTACCAAAACTGGATAACCATCTTACTGGTTACCTGTCTGGTTCTTCTTGCTGTTTCCAAGTTTTTATATGCCCAACGTTTTGAAGACTTTATAACCATTACGGGAGCAGATCGTTTTATTGTATCCAGATCACGAGGAGTGTATATATTCCATCCACTACAATTAGTTCTTGCCACCATACAATGCATAGGCATATCTTTATTGCTCTATGTTGCCTTTTGCGTTTCTACCCAGAAATCAATACGTGATAATTATGACGTTTTTCTCATCATACTTGCTGGCTACTCGACTTTCGAAATTGCGAAATTCTTAGCAGAACGCCTTTCAACTTACGCTTTTGATATCCATAAAAAGATGCAACCCTTCATTTACAAGCGTCTTAATGTTAAAAATATGTTAGGGTTATTTGCACTAATTGGTAGCGCATTTATTGTCTATCAACTAGAACCTCCTCATATACTTATCTATAGCCTCATTATACTCATTATAACAATTTATACCGTATCACAATTTTTACTCCTTAGGCAATACAGGAAGGAAATTTTTAAAAATCCTTTTTATTTTATTTTGTACTTTTGCACTCTCGAAATTGGGCCCTACTTCATTTTGTATGAATTAATTACAAAATAATAAGGGGCTTATTAAAAAATGAGTCAATATGAAAGTGAAAACTATACTTGTTTCGCAGCCTAAGCCTAAGGTTGATAACTCACCATATTTTGAGCTCGAAGAAAGGCAGCGCGTAAAAATAGATTTCATACCCTTTATACACGTTGAGGGCGTTTCTGGAAAAGAAGTAAGATTACAAAAAGTAGATCTTAAAGATTATACGGCTATAATATTAACTAGTCGTAATGCTGTAGATCACTTTTTTAGAATCGCAGAAGAAATGCGTTTTAAAGTACCAGACACTTTAAAATATTTTTGCCAGAGTGAAGCTGTAGCATATTATTTACAGAAGTATGTAGTATACCGTAAACGCAAGATTTATGTAGGCAAACGTACCTTCCCAGAACTTATACCACTTATCAAAAAGCATAAGAATGAAACCTTTTTACTTCCTTCTTCAGATAAGTTTAAGCCTAATGTGCCAGAATTACTTGACGAGTTAGGAGTAAAATGGATGCAATCTACTTTCTATAAAACGGTAGTAAGTGATTTATCACAATATGAAAATGTTTTTTATGACATCTTAGTATTCTTTAGTCCAAGTGGGATTGACTCTTTATTTAAGAACTTCCCTAACTTTGAGCAAAAGAATACTCGTATAGCCGTTTTTGGAAACACGACAGTAAAAGCAGCCAAAGAAGCTGGACTTGAGATTAATATTATGGCACCTACTCCAGAAACTCCATCTATGACAATGGCTCTAGAGAAGTACATAAAATCTGTAAATAAGAAGTAAACACTTCTACTTAGTATATAAAAAAAGCCTGCTAGATGCAGGCTTTTTTTTATACGTCTCATTTACACTTTTCCATCTCACTATGAAACCAGTGATGGCGCCTCAATCTCTTCTAAAATGCCATCCCATAAAACGAGTCGCACCTCTAGTGCTCGTTTTGAAACCGCAATCACTTCTTGCCACTTTATTTGATCATCACCACAGAGTTGTCTCACCATCTCAAGAGCCATAGGCCCGTGCTCATCTTCATCTAGCTCTATATGTCTGTCAAAATAGTATTTAAAATCTGCAAGGTCCTTTTCTGGAAAGTGCGTTTCAATTTCATTTATGATAGCCGTAAACATAGATGGTATTAAATCCTCTCGCCCAAAGGTAAATGCTGCGGCAATCTCGTGTAGATTACCACCCATTATAATCTCAAAGGTGAATTGTAAAAATTGCTGTACACTCTCTGGTAAGTGACTTGTAATATCTGCGAGTGTCTCCGCCCTATAATCTGCATTAACAACAGCTGTGATTGCTGTTGTGTTTGCACCCGCCTTTCTCATTGCATCTAGATACATCTCATAATGGCTCACCCTTTGCCCTTGTGCATTAATATCTGTCTCCTCTGCAAGTACAATCTCGTTTATAAGGTAACGAGTTTCTGGATTACCCACCGGTTTCCAAGGTAAAGTTGTACAGGTTAATCCACGCTGCAATGCCTTAAGGAGTGACATAAAATCCCACACCGCATGAACGTGATGCTCCATAAAAACAACAAGATCCTCAGGAGTATGTATGCGTTTATAAAGTGGGTGGTTGAGTAATTGTTTCTGGAGTGATTCTATCTCTTTTTCGACTGTTGTAATCATAGCTTAATTTATTTTACAAAAATAAATACGTAGCCATTATAAATAGGGTTTTTGACTCTAAAGAAATTGTGAAAATTCTCCAACAAATCTTCTTTAAGGGTTCTTATTACGCTTTCGCGAAAGCGTACTCACCACCTCACCACTTTATGAAATAACATTTATAGCTACATATCCTTAAAATGACCTGTTATATTTCTATTTTTGCACATCTCAAACTGAGCAAGAATTATGTACAGAACGCACAATAACGGAAGCCTACGCGCCGCCGATGTAAATAAAGAAGTAACCCTAGCAGGATGGGTACAAAAATCTAGAGATAAAGGTTTTATAATCTGGGTAGATCTACGAGATCGTTATGGGATGACACAACTCGTTTTTGACCAAGAACGTACAGATGCTGCTCTTATGGAAGAAGCACGTAAACTGGGACGCGAGTTTGTAATACAAGTTACTGGTACCGTAGTTGAGCGCGATTCAAAAAATCCTAATATCGCCACTGGAGATATAGAGCTATTAGTATCAAAACTAGAGATACTTAACGCTTCTCTCACTCCTCCTTTTACTATAGAAGATGAGACAGATGGTGGAGAAGACCTACGTATGAAGTATCGTTACCTAGACATACGCCGCAAGCCGGTACGTGAGAGTCTTATCTTTAGACACCGCGTGGCTCTTGAGGTACGCAAATACTTATCTGAGCAAGATTTTATAGAAGTAGAGACACCTTACCTTATAAAATCTACACCAGAGGGAGCGCGTGATTTTGTAGTGCCTTCTCGTATGAATGAAGGACAATTTTATGCATTACCACAATCACCACAGACCTTTAAGCAATTGCTTATGGTGGGTGGTATGGATAAATACTTCCAGATTGTAAAATGTTTTAGAGATGAAGATTTACGTGCAGACAGGCAACCAGAGTTCACACAGATAGACTGTGAGATGGCCTTTGTAGAGCAAGAAGATATTTTAAACATCTTTGAAGGGCTTACTCGTCACTTACTTAAGGAAGTAAATGGGGTAGAGATTGAGAAGTTCCCACGTATGCTATATGATGATGCAATGCGTCTGTATGGTAATGATAAGCCAGACATTCGTTTTGGGATGAAATTTGGTGAGCTTAATGAGGTGGCACAGCATAAAGACTTTGGCGTTTTTAACAACGCAGAGCTTGTAGTAGGTATAGCTGTACCAGGAGGTAACTCTTATACTCGTAAAGAAATTGATAAAATTATAGAGTGGGTAAAACGCCCGCAAGTAGGAGCATTAGGAATGGTGTACTCTCGTTGTAATGACGATGGAAGCTTTAAATCTTCTGTAGATAAATTTTATGATCAAGAAGACCTTGCAAAGTGGGCAGAAGTAACAGGAGCTCAAAAAGGTGATCTAGTTTGTATACTCTCTGGTGAGACTAATAAAGTACGTGCACAGATGAGTGCACTACGTATGGAGCTTGCAGAGCGCTTAGGACTACGCAAGCCAGATGAGTTTGCACCGCTGTGGGTCATAGACTTCCCGCTACTTGAGCTAGATGAAGAGACAGGACATTACCACGCAATGCACCACCCATTTACCTCTCCAAAACCTGGTCAAATAGAATTACTTGACACAAAACCTGGTGAAGTAAAAGCAAATGCCTACGACCTTGTACTTAACGGTAACGAGATAGGTGGAGGTTCTATACGTATACACGATAAAGAAACACAGGCTATAATGCTACGTCACCTAGGCTTTTCTGAAGAGGAGGCTAAAGCACAGTTTGGCTTCCTAATGGACGCTTTTGAGTATGGAGCACCTCCACACGGTGGTCTTGCTTTTGGACTAGACAGACTTGTGGCTATACTAGGTGGTCAAG
>JAHDEV010000032.1 GCA_020628615.1 Dokdonia sp. | reverse complement strand
CGCTTTCGCGAAAGCGCAAAAAAAAATGCCCAACTTAAGTTGAGCATTTTTCACAATATAATTAAATCAGAATTAAACCTTTGCTGTTTTTACAGTCTCGATAATACGACCTGCTACTCTGTATGGATCTGCGTTTGAAGCTGGACGACGGTCTTCTAACCATCCTTTCCATCCTTGCTCTACAGTGATAATAGGGATACGTATAGATGCTCCTCTATCTGATACTCCGTAAGAGAAGTCATTTATAGATGCAGTCTCGTGATCTCCTGTAAGACGTTGCTCATTGTGAGCTCCGTATGCTTCTATATGTTCTTTTGCAAATGGACGGAAAGCCTCACATATTGTATTGTAAGTCTCTTCAGATCCACACGTTCTCAATGTTGTATTTGAGAAGTTTGCGTGCATTCCAGAACCGTTCCAATCTCCTTTTATTGGTTTTGGGTGGTAATCAATGTACCATCCGTATTGCTCAGTAAGACGATCTAGCAAGTAACGAGCAATCCAGATCTCATCTCCTGCTTTCTTTGCTCCTTTTGCAAAAAGTTGGAATTCCCACTGTCCAGAAGCAACTTCTTGGTTGATTCCTTCAAAGTTAAGACCAGCCTCGATGCAAAGATCTGCGTGCTCTTCTACAAAATCACGTCCGTGAGTGTTTTTACCACCTACAGAACAGTAGTACATACCTTGTGGTCCAGGATATCCACCTATTGGGAATCCTAATGGTAGTTGTGTAGCTGTATCCATAATGAAATACTCTTGCTCAAAACCGAACCAGAAATCATTATCGTTATCATCTATTTTTGCTCTATGGTTTGACTCGTGCGGAGTACCATCTGCACTTAAAACCTCAGTCATTACTAAAAATCCATTTGTACGTTGTGGATCTGGGTAAATTGCAACTGGCTTTAATAGACAGTCTGATGCTCCTCCAGAAGCTTGTTTTGTAGAAGAACCATCAAAAGACCATACTGGACAATCTTCTAGTTTACCACTAAAGTCGTTTACAACCTTAGTCTTACTTCTCATATTTTGTGTCGGTGCATACCCGTCTAACCAAATGTATTCTAATTTTGACTTGCTCATAATAGCATTATTGTTTTGAGTTAACGAGGGCAAAGATAAAATAATTTTGAAATGCAGTGCTATTTATAGGGTTGATTTATTAAAAATTGCACCATCTTATTAACAACCCCTTAAATTTTAGGGGGTGTGTAAAAAAAGAGACATATTTTTGTAAATCCCTTATATTTGCAATGCTTTTAAGGTCTCAAATGGTTGAATCTGTAAACTTTTTACCTAATGCAGAGGAGTAAATCTTAAAAGTATAAACAATTTAAATAAACACGATAGTGATTTAAATTAATGAGAATCACTACCATATAGTCATAAAAGTTATGTCAAAACTACGTTTTCAAGCACTACACGATGTACAACACAGACCTTCTGTTACTTTTGAATCTTTAGGGCGACCATCATCTTTATATAAGTCTAGTGTTTTTGGAGAGCAAGCGATGCGACAGTATTTGTCAAAATCTACTTTTGATAGTGTACAAACGGCCATACGTAAGGGAGATAATATAGATCGCATCACTGCAGATGCTATAGCGACGGGTATGAAATCTTGGGCGCTAGAGAAAGGAGCAACCCATTACACACACTGGTTTCAACCGCTTACAGGTGCTACTGCAGAGAAGCACGATGCTTTTTTTGAGGTTACACCAGAGGGGCACGTTATAGATAAATTTGACGGGGCACAGCTGGCACAGCAAGAACCAGATGCTTCAAGTTTTCCTCACGGAGGGATACGTAATACCTTTGAAGCACGTGGTTATACGGCCTGGGATCCTACTTCGCCTGCATTCATATATGACAACACACTTTGTATACCTACAGTTTTTGTAGCTTATACTGGAGAGGCACTTGATTTTAAGACGCCGCTACTCAAAGCACTTAATGTAATAGATGAGGCTGCGACAGATGTTGCTCGCTATTTTAATAAAAATGTAAATAAGGTAACCGCTACCCTAGGGTGGGAGCAGGAGTTTTTTCTAGTAGATGCATCACTCGCTGCTGCAAGACCAGACTTAACACTTACAGGGAGAACGCTTCTAGGTCACGCCGCTGCAAAGGGGCAGCAGCTGGATGATCATTACTTTGGTTCTATTCCTATTCGTGTGCTAGCATACTTAAAGGAGCTAGAGCAGGAATGTCTCTTGCTGGGAATACCTGTTAAAACAAGACATAATGAGGTAGCGCCAAATCAGTTTGAAATGGCACCCGTTTTTGAGGAAGCAAACCTGGCTGTAGATCATAATGCCCTCCTTATGGATATTATGCAAAAGGTCGCACAGCGTCATCATTTTAAGGTACTCTTTCACGAGAAACCCTTTGCTGGTATAAACGGTAGTGGTAAACATAATAACTGGTCACTAGCTACAGATACGGGTGTCAACCTATTAAGCCCAGGTAGCACACCTATGAAGAACTTACAGTTTTTAACCTTCTTTGTAAATACCATAAAAGCTGTTTATGAACACGAGGCACTACTACGAGCATCTATTGCTAGTGCGGGTAATGATTATAGACTGGGAGCAAACGAGGCACCACCGGCAATCATCTCTGTCTTTATAGGGTCACAGCTTACCAGGGTACTAGATGAACTAGAGAAGGTAACAGATGGAAAACTCTCTCCACAAGAAAAAACAGAACTTAAACTCAATGTTATAGGTAAAATACCGGAGATTTTACTTGATAATACAGATCGCAACCGTACCTCACCTTTTGCTTTTACAGGTAATAAGTTTGAGTTTAGAGCAGTAGGAGCAACTGCAAACTGTGCAAACCCTATGACAGTTCTTAATGCTATAGTAGCACAACAGCTTATAGCTTTCAAGAAAGAAGTAGATACCCTGGTAGATAAGAAGGATATGAAGAAGGATGATGCCATCTTTAACGTACTGCGTGAGTATATAAAAGACAGTAAGAAGATACGATTTGAGGGTGATGGATATGGTGAGTCTTGGGAAAAAGAAGCAAAAAAACGTAAGCTTAGTAATAACAGAACAACAGTAGAGGCTTTAAAGGCTAGAGTAAGCAAAGCCAGTGTAACGCTTTTTGACTCACTACAGATTATGAATACGGTAGAGATACAGGCGCGTTATGAAATAGAGCTCGAGGAGTATGTAAAACGTATACAGATAGAGAGCCGTGTTCTTGGTGACGTAGCGCGTAACCATATTATACCTACAGCATTGCGATATCAAAATGTACTTATAGATAATGTACGTGGTCTAAAAGATATCTATGGTGACGATTATACCGCTTTCGCGAAAGCGCAAACATCCATCATAAAAGCACTATCAAATCACATTGCTAGTATCAATACACTTATTACAGAAATGATAGACGTGCGTAAAAAATCTAATGGTCTTGAATTAGAGAAAAAAGCAGGTGATTATGCAGATAAAGTAAAGCCTTATTTTGAACTTATAAGGAAGCAATGCGATAAGTTAGAATTACTTGTAGAAGACGATTTATGGCCTCTACCAAAATATAGAGAGCTTCTTTTTGTAAATTAATTCCAGTTTTCTGTAAGATTTTTCAAATCTATTTTAGATTTATTATTCGGTAATAGGTAGGTCTCTTTTTGTGACACCTCCTTTTTACTAGGCTTTCTGTGTGGTCTGATTATGAGTATTTTACACTTTGTCGAAAACTGTGTTTGTTATAGTGTAAAATCATTTTATGCAAGTTAACTTGCACCTATACTCGATTATAATTTCCTCCTAAGAGTATTTTCCCCCGTAATATTAAGTTTTGGCTTTCACATTTTTGATGATGATGACGTAGCTGTTGTTGGCCTGTATTGACGTGTTTTTATTAACCATTTATATATTAATCAATAACTTTTTTATTATGAAAAAATTACTAATGAGCGCTGCTGCACTAGCAATCTGTTCTGTTGCTTTTGGACAGAATACGAGTACAGTAAGCCAGACAGGAACAACTAATGGGCAACTTACCTTACAATTAGGAAGTAACACCTCAACAATCACACAAGATGGATTAAACTCTGGAGCTACGGCTGGAGGAGATAGTAACATTGCAGGAGTACTGCAAGTAGGAGCTAGTACATCTACTATATCTCAACTAGGAGATCGTAACCTTGCTGGGGTTGCTCAGTTTGGTATAGGCAATAGTGCAAATATTGATCAAGGTGTGGGTTATGCCGAAGATAACGTTGCAGGAACACTACAGATAGGAAACGGTAATACAGCTTCACAAAAGCAACGTTATGATAACAATACTGCAGGAATTCTTCAAGTAGGAGATGATAACACGGCAACACAAGACCAGTCTACATTAACAAACGGAGCTATGGGTAGTACAGCTACTATAGATCAAGACGGTGATGATAATACGGGTACACAAGTACAAAGAGGAGAAGAAAACCTAGCAACTCTTGTACAATTTGGAGATGATAACACAAGTACAGAAAACCAGACAGGTGATCGTAATGATAGTGATGTACTACAGGTAGGTGATGGAAATGATAGTGATGTTGACCAAATGGGAGATGAGAATGAATCTCGTGTAGATCAAGATGGTGATATGAACATTGCAAGCGTAGATCAAAATGGTTTTAGCAATAAAGCAGTAGCTATTCAAAAAGGAAATGGAAACAACTCTTCTACCTTACAACTGCAAGACAACAATTATTCTTGGACACGTCAAAGAGGTGATATGAATACATCTATAGTTGAACAAGATGGAGATCTTAACCGTGCTGTAACAGACCAAAATGGAGACAATAACTATGCAGTTACATTACAAGGAGATCCTTCTTCATCTTTCTTTAAGAGTAATGGAGCAGATGCGATAACACGCCAGACAGGAAATGGAAACTTTGCAGCTACACAGCAATATGGTAGTGATAATGTGTCATTATCACAAAGTACAGGTGATGGTAACACCGCTAGAGCTTACCAGATAGGTAGCAATGATGCAGAGATTGAGCAAGTAGGAAATGGCAACTTTGCTTCAAATAGACAAGTAGGTTATGCTACAGATAGCTTTTTAGGAGATGATAATACAGCATATACACGCCAGAGAGGAGATAATAACTATGCAGATGCAAGTCAAATAGGAAATGACAACAACTCTCGTATTATACAAGGTGCAGGTTTTGGTGATGACAACAGCGCTATAGTTGCTCAAAATGGAGAAGATAACAACTCAGTAGTACGTCAGTTTAGAGATGATCATACCGCTACAGTTACTCAAACAGGAGATAATAATGATTCTGATGTTTTACAAAGAATGGGAGATGGTAACCAAGCGTACATCGTACAAACTGGTGATGATAACGTCTCTGATGTAGATCAAGATGGAGATGCAAACCTTACAAATGTTGACCAAGTAGGTAACTTAAACTTCTCTCAAGTAGCACAAGATGGTACATCAAACGTGGCAGATATAGATCAGGCTGGTGATGTAAACTTCTCTTATGCAGGTCAAGTAGGAACAGGAAACTCTTCTACAGTTAGTCAGACATCTACTGGAGTAATTTTAGGTCTAGGTAATGCATCTATTACATTACAAGATGGTATGAATAATACATCTACAGTAACACAAAACGGGAGTGCAAACGCTTCTCTAGTTGGGCAATTAGGTATGGGTAACACTTCTACTGTTAGTCAGACAGGAGTACTTAACTTACAGATTACTGGACAAGCGGGAACAGGTAATACTGCTACAACTACTCAGGTAGGTGTAGGTAACGGTTCTGTAACACTGCAGGCAGGATTTTAATAACCTTTAATTGTATGCTGCGTGGGTATGCGCAGTATACACTTAGCATCTCCGTACCCGATAACATAATTATTTCATAGTAATTATATGAATGGATAAAGCACCGCTAGAGCGGTGCTTTTTTCGTTGCATTACTATAAGTATCTAATAGAAACTTATACAGATTATTCTTTTTTGTGATTACGCTTTCGCGAAAGCGTATCCCTTAGCCTTAATTGTATTTAAATCTATTAAAACCTTATTGTAATGTAAAACTAATAATGTTATAGGGTAGTGGTTTTTAACTTGTAACTTATTGATATGCAGCTTAAAAATCACCCCTTTGTATGTAAGAATTATCTTAATCTCAATAGCCCTTCATTATTAAAGGGCATTTACCCCTCACTCGTGAGCACTAGTAATCAAGGGGTGTTGAGAGTTTTAAAGGCAGAGGAAGCTCTCCCTTTATCGAAAACTTTCGTTTCGATGTTGACTAAGGGGACAATTTGCATAATTTAGCAGTGTATTACAAAATAATCCTCCCCCTCGTAATATATCTCCCCCGTAATAAAAGTATTGGTATAGCGCACATTATAGATGATGCTGTTGACGCGTGTGACCATTTTTAAACTGTATTTATTAACCATTTATATATTTATTAATTAAACCTTTTTTATTATGAAAAAATTATTATTAAGTGCTGCTGCACTTGCGTTTTGCACTGTTGGTTTTGCACAAAACAATGACAGTGATGTAGATCAGAGAGGAACACTTAACACATCTGGAGTGCTACAAGTAGGAGGAAATAACACCTCTGTAGTAGATCAAGATGGTAGAAACAACGCGGCTGGTGGAGATTCTAACAGTGCTCTTGTAGTGCAGTTAGGAAACCGTAACGCATCAGATGTATCTTCACAGGGTGATCGTAATACAGCTGGTGTATTACAAGTAGGTAACCGTAACGGTGCTACTATAGACCAGGGAGTTGGATATGCAGAAGACAATGTTGCTTCTACAGTCCAGTTAGGAAACAGAAACACGGCTTCACAAAAGCAACGTTATGATAACAACCAGGCATTCATAAACTCTACTGGTAATCGTAACACAGCTATGCAAGATCAGTCTAGTATGAGTGAGAATGCTCCAGGAAACTTTGCAGATATTGATCAGGATGGTAACCGTAATATGGCATCTCAAACACAAAGAGGAGAGGCAAATGGTGCATTTATTACTCAAGATGGAAACCGTAATGATGCTACACAGACTCAAACGGGAGATGCAAACTCTGCAACTAGTACTCAAACAGGTAATCGTAACACTTCTCTAGAAGATCAAGATGGAGATTTTAATGTTTCAACAAACGTACAGTTAGGAGATGATAATATGACAGATCACGCACAGAAAGGTGATTCTAACGTTGCATCTACTACACAAACAGGAACTTTTAATGATAGTAGTATTGATCAAGATGGTACTGGTAACAGTGCAATTACAGCTCAGTTAGGTACTGCAAATGATTCTGATGTAGAACAGGATGGTACAGGCAACGCTTCTTTTGTAGCACAAGCTGGTTTAGGAAACGTTTCTGACGTAAAGCAGGATGGTACAACAAATGGGTCTTTAGTATTACAATTAGGAGTTGCAAATAACTCTGATGTTGATCAAGTAGGTACTTCTAATGGATCTTTTGTAGCACAATTAGGAGCTACAAACAGTTCTACAGTATCACAAGATGGAAGCGGTAACGCATCTGCAGTTTTACAGGCAGGAGCTCTTAACAACTCAACAGTAAGTCAAGTAGGAGGTCTTAATGGATCACTAGTAGCACAAGCAGGTCTTGCAAACGGTTCTCTAGTAGCTCAATCTGGTACTGGTAACGGTTCTACAGTTACTCAAACAGGATTTGGTAACGGGTCTATAGTAGGGCAATTAGGAAGTGCAAATGGTTCTGTAGTAAATCAAGCAGGAACACTTAACGGATCATTAGTAGGTCAAGCAGGTGCATTTAACACATCTATAGTAGATCAAAATGGTGTCGGTAACGGGTCTGCAGTTGGACAACTAGGAGCTGGAAATACTTCAACTGTTGATCAAGATGGAATTTTAAATGGTCAGGTAACTGGACAATTAGGAAATGGTCATACTGCAACTACAACACAATTAGGGGCAGGAAATGGATCTATTACACTTCAAGCTGGATTCTAAGGAATTATAGTTCTAAAGACACAAATAATCACTACATTTAAGTGTGATTAAAAATAACCTGAAAAGGGTGTTGTGATCATTAATTCTCACACACCCTTTTCTTTATATAAAATATTATGAAAATCTATAGTTTATTAATTTTTGCATTTCTTTTTAGTGCATCACTAGCTGCTCAGACTAATGAGGCTGCACCAGAAACTATAAGTCGTTCTAATCTTGTTAATCTAGTAGCTACAGAGCAGTTACCTAGAGTAAATAATAATTTACCTAATAATAGTGTGCTCATACAGCAGGTAGGTCAAGCTAATGCATCTTATGTTAATATAGTATCGTCTAGCTCTTCTGTTACAGTATCTCAAAATGGTAATGGTAACGATGTTGCAATTGCCTTAAGAGGTAATAATATTTCAGAGAGTGTGTATCAATTAGGAAATGGAAATTCTGTAATTGATGTTTCAACAAGCAATGCATCTGGATCTGGTATGCAGGTGATACAAAAAGGAAATAATTTAGAATTAGAAAGGTATGGAACTAGCCGATCTTCTGGGCCTATAAAAGTAACTCAGACAGGAAACGGATCTGGTCAAGCTGTTATAGTTCGCCAGTTTAACTAATTTTATTACTTAGCTCATAATAGCATACTTTAATGATGTTACGCTATAGTACATACATACTACTTACTGCGCTCATAATCTTGACTAACAAGATGCAGGCGCAAAAATTCTACAACACAGAAATTGCTGCAAAGATTGAAATAGTCGAGTCTAATGGACTTTATTTAATAACAGCAAATGCTTCTAATGTCACAGATTTAAATAGAAGTATCCGGTACAAGTTCTCAATAATAGAACGAGACGGAACAAATAACCCCAAAAAAGAAGAGGCAGAAGGAAGGTCTGTAATAGAACCTTCTCAAAAAGTCATACTCAATGACTATGCTATGCTTATAGAAAAAAGTAAAGATGCACTTATCTTACTACTCATCTATGATGGTGATAATTTAATAGGTAAAGATCGTGTTATAGTCGCAGAGATTATAGATCAAATACCTAAAGTAGGAGAAAGTAATATACTAAGCCAAGCCCTCCAAACAGGAGAATCTATAGGGCTTACAGGTCTAATTATAGAAGATACAAAAACAAAAGCTGGGCGTGATTTTTATAGATATTTCTTTCAAAAATGTAATATCAATAATATAAAATGGTCTAAAGATATTATCATAAAAGAGGATTTTGGACTCGGTAGAAGTACTGTTTTAAAAATAATAGAAGGTACTACTACTATCGTACAATTTAATGCACAACCTAGAGACGAGTTTTTAAGGAAAGCGTCGGAGGAGTGCATACGCAAAGTTCAAGGTCATTTTAATCAACTAGCAAGAACAAAACAACTCTTAACATCATATTAATTCCAGACTACTTATGAAAAGTTTTATACTCATCGCAGGACTGTTTGTAACAGGTGGTTGCTTGTCACAGCAACTTGTTTACACTCCTAAAAACCCAAATTTTGGAGGAAGTTCATTTAATTATGCCTGGCTACAATCATCTGCAGATGCTCAAAACTCATTTACAGATCCTAATGCGGTAGATCCATTTGCACAACAAACCGATCTCGAGCGCTTTACAGAAGATATTAATAGAACGCTGCTTAACAACATAAGTAATAGTATTACAAGGTCTTTATTTGGAGAAGATGGAGAGTTACAAGAAGGTACATTTACATTTGGAAGTCTTGAGGTTGAAGCTTTTCAAACTGCCGAGGGGCTTGTAATTAATATATTAGATATAAATACAGGGGAGACCACACAAGTTATTGTTCCTAACTAAAAGCAATTATGAAGTATATCTTACAAACAGGTCTTTTAGTTTTAATGCTTAGCACGCTTTCAAGCTGTGGTACTTATTTTAACCAGCCACTGGGTCCAGAAGAGGCAAGAACTGGAGAAAAACTCGCAACTACAGATTCCCTTCTAGCATTACCACCTACGTCAAGAAGAATTGATGTGGGAGTATATAACTTTAGAGACCTCACTGGTCAATTTAAGGCAAGTGCTACTGCGAGTACATTTAGTACGGCAGTTACACAGGGGTCAACCGCTATATTATTAAAAGCGCTTGAAGATTCTAAGTGGTTTAGAACTTTAGAAAGAGAGAACCTGGGTAATTTATTACAAGAGCGTAATATTATAAAGCAAACCCGAGAAGAAGCTAGAAAAACCACAAACCCAAACGAGCCAAGATTACCAGGTCTCTTATTTGCAGGTATATTGCTTGAAGGAGGTATCGTTTCTTATGATACAAATATTGTAACCGGAGGGCTAGGCGCAAGGTACTTTGGTATAAGTGGTTCTACACAATATCGTCAGGATAGAGTTACTGTTTATTTACGTGCCATTAACACGCAAAGTGGTGAAATTTTGAAGACTATATATGTATCAAAAACCATATTATCACAATCACTTGATGCTAGCTTGTTTAAATATGTAAACTTTCAGAGACTGCTAGAGGTAGAGACTGGTTTTACACGTAATGAACCTGTACAACTAGCAATAAAGGAGGCTATAGAAAAATCTGTAAGAGGTCTTATCATAGAAGGTATAGAAGATAATTTATGGTCTACTAGTAAGGGTAGAGAACTTAATGAAAAAGTAGTAGCACAATATTATAAAGAAAAAGAGCTAGAAGAGTCTACGCGATTATATGATAGAGTGTATAAGCCTAATGTAGCAAACTCACATTTTGACTTTGCCTTAGGAGCAAATCTCTTTGATGGAGACCTTGCAGATAAGAAATTTGGTGAGTTTGTGCAGCTTGGTTACCAGACAGCGCTAGGCTCTACTTTTGGTTTACATTTTAACGGAAGGTATCAAAGATTTAAAGCTGGGACCGAGTTTGAGCAGGCCTATACTAGCCTTAACCTCAACCTCAATTATGAAATATTACCTACAGATAACTTCACACCTTTTATCTATGCAGGAGGCGGCTACCTCTTTGGTGATAACGATGTAAGCGCTCCTAAAGTTCAGTATGGCGGAGGTGTGCTCTACAAAGTAAGTGATAGAGTAGGACTCAAGTTATTTGCCGAACAAAATTTGACCTTTGTAGATGATGTAGATTTTGCCGTAAATGGTAGAAGAAATGATTTCTACTTTAATTTTGGTTTCGGGCTGAGGTATAGCATTTTAAAAGATAAAAACGAAGAGGTAGAAGACGAGGTAATCCCATTAAATTAATCAAAATGAAAACAGGTTTATATATATTCTTTTTATGTTGCACGCTTAGCTTATTAGTAAGTTGTAGTGAAGACACATTAGGAGAATCAGGTATCGGTAATATTACGGGTGTTGTTGTTTTTGAAGGTGATAACACGCCACAGGCAAATGTAAAAATATCTACAAACCCACCATCAAATACTGTTTTTACAGGAGAAGATGGAAGTTTTGATCTAGGTGAAGTCTTAGTAGGTGATTACTCTGTACAAGCCGAAAAGGCTGATTTTATAACAGCTTTTGAGCCTGCAACGGTTACAGAGGGTAGCACTACAAATGTCATTTTTGAATTACAACCAGAAACAGCAAATAATGTAGCACCTAGTATACCAATATTAGTCACTCCGGCAGATGAGGCAGAAGACGTAGCTCAAGACGTACTCTTTACTTGGACAGTGACAGACCCAGATCCTTTTGATGAGTTAGTATATCAAGTAGAGTTACGTAATGATATGACTAATGAGATTCTTAATTTTGAAAACCTAAGTGACACCTTTTTATCTGTAAATAATCTTGCCTTTTCTACAAAGTACTTCTGGCAAGTAACGGTAAATGATGGTATAAACCCAGATGTAAATAGTGAGTTTAGTTCTTTTAATACTATAGACGAGCCTAATAATAGACTAGTATTTGTACGTAAAGAGAGTAACGGTAATAACGTAATCTATTCTACAGATGATGGTTCTGAAACTGGATTAGGACCACTTGCTCTTACCTCGCAATCGTCTAACAGTTTTAGACCTAGACGCAATACAGAAGTAAATAAAATAGCTTTCTTACGCACAGTAGGAGGAGAGACACAATTATTTACAATGAATGAGGATGGGAGTGACGTTTTTCAAGTAACGGCATCACAACCTGTAAATGGTTTTAATCTAGAAGAAGTAGACTTTGCTTGGGAACCTACTGGAGAGAAATTGTACTTTCCTAGTTTTGATAAATTATTTTCTATCAATACAGATGGAGGAGGATTAGAACTCGTTTATACCACACCAGATGGTAGTTTTATTACAGAAGTGGCAAGGGCAAGATTTGACGATTTTTTTGTTATAAAAACTAATAATGTTTCGGGCTATGCGGCAGAGATTCTTGTGCTAGACTTAGATGGTAACCTTATAGAGACTGCCGTAACAGGCTTTCAGGGAGCGCTAGGCGGTCTTGATATTTCTATTACCGGTAGTAGCATCGTGTTTACTAGAGATGTCTCAGAGTTTGAAAACCCTAACTATTTACAACTAGACACACGTGTATTTACCTACGAGTTGGGTACCGGCAACGCTCCAGTAGATGAGTCTGGTAATAAACCTGCTGGGACAAATGACTTAGACCCACGTTTTTCACCTACTAACGCATCTATTATATTTACAAATACACCTAATGATGAGGTTTCAGCGCGAGATATTGTAACCTCTCAACTAGGAGATGATTCTAGAACTACACTAGTAGAAGATGGCGCTATGCCAGACTGGCAATAGGCTAGAGACATTTATAATAAAAGCTCCTTTATAATGACATAAAGGAGCTTTTTTGTTCAAGTAGAATCAAAGAGTTTTGTTTTGATTGTTTAGCTCTCTTCTGTTGTTTTGGCTACCCAAATCTTGCGGTGTTTTATATCATCAATATAATTACGCTTTCGCGAAAGCATAATTAGGTGCGTTATATATACAATCTCAATTTAAGACTTTTAACTGTTCAATTATCTTCAAGGCTACGTCTCGAGATGATAGATAATTTTGTCCCGTAATTAACCTTCCATCTACTTCTACGTGAGAATTGTTTCTAGGAGAAAATTTAAACACAGCACCTCTATCTTCTAATGTTTTCTGTATTAAGAATGGGAAGTGTTTAAAATAGGCCGCATCCTTTTTCTCAAACGAATCTGGATATCCACTCACGAGTTTATTTTTAAAGAGATACTTTCCGTCTTTTGTTTTAAGATTTACGATACCCGCAGTCCCGTGGCATACAGAAGAAATGATACCATTGTGTTGCTCATAAATGGCCATTGCTATTTTTTGAATTTCTTGACTCTCTGGTACGCCATACATCGCTGCACCTCCACCTATATAATGTACTGCTTTATAGTTTTGAGGTGCTATCTCACTTGGCTTATGAGTATGTTTTAACGCATACATAAAATCAGAATTATATAGGTATGACATACTTAACGAGTCTGAAGTGTCAATATATGAAAGTGGAATAGTGCCCCCTTCTGGACTCATAAAATCTACTGTATAACCAGCACTTTTAAAAGTACTATAGGCATTTACTAATTCTGAGAAGCTGTTTCCTGTAGAAATATCAGAATTTCCATAATGTGCTGCATTTGAGACTATGAAAAGAATTTTATCTGAAAGAGCAGCACCTTTATCTTTTGTAGCGGCTTTACTTATGATTTTCCATTTATTGCCTATTTTTTTTAATATAAATAGGTCTATGTACCTTGAGTTATCATCTGGAAACAGTATTTCTACCTTTGCTGTTGCAATGGTGTTTGTATAGTCTATAGATATAATATTGCCTATTCTTCCATTAAATTCTCCTTGCTTTTTGTTTTTATACCAGCCTTGATATTCTTTAATAGGGACAATCCATAAATTGTTTTCTTTGTTGTCTAAAAAGAGATCTGCTTCTGGATAAAAAGCTTTTTCAATAAGTTCGGGTTTATTATATGATGTACCATTTATGTAATTAAAAAGTACTTCTTTGATTTCGTGTGATTCAGATTGACTATACGTCACTGAATAGAAAAAGAAAAGGCTTAAAAATAAAAGTGAATTTTTCATAAAATTTGTAATTTGATTAGGTTACAATTTTAGTTCAAATGGTCACTTTAAGGGTAATACATTTATACTATCACATTCCTGATGTATACATTAGGACATTTTAAGGTTAGATTCTTGGGCTATGTATTTTGAGGGTGTTGTGTGAGTTATCTTCTTAAAAGCCGCATAAAATGTACTGTTTGAATTATACCCACACTCTTCGGCGATGGTTTCAATTTTTAAATGAGGTTTTTCTTTTAATAGTCTTTTTGCCTCTTCAATTCTATATTCATTTATAAAGAGAGAAAAGCTCTTACTCAAATTATGATTGAGCAATTGTGATAATAATTGTGGGCGAATATTAAGCTTTTTTGCTAGAAGTGGCATCGTGATATTAGGATTCTTATATAATTCTTCATTTACAAGTATTGATTCAATTTTTTCTAAGAGTTGCTTGACTTCGGTTTCTTCAATTTGAGTATTTGCATACTTTTCTTTTTTCATAGATACCACAAACTCCTTTTTTCTTTTATGGTAAATCAATAAACCAGTTAGGTAAAAAACAAATGAATAAGATAAAGCGCCTACAATATAAGATGTATATGAAGCAGTATTATAAGCTATCCAAATACATAAAACACCAAAGAAAACACTAACAAGCCAGACCTCGTTATAATCTAGCTTATCATTTCTTAACACCAGCTTATGGATAGAAGACTTTAATAAGAATGCAGAAATGACAATGTAAACGAGCCATTGTAAGTTTATGATGTAATAAAAATAATTAACCCAAAGGTCTACGTTATTTTTATAAGGGTATATAAACCCTATACATAAGATGAGAACAATAGTAAGTAAAAGGTGAACGTATGTGTTTTTAATTACTTCATTGGTTTTTGAGTATTTAGATTTGATATAGAGATATAAAAAAGGACCTATGAGAAAACAGGCAGAAAGACCTATTTGCAGATACACTTTAGAGAGAGATGGGTTGTAATAAAAGAATAAAGACTTCCATACTCTTATGCTTAGAGCTATAAGTAGCCCTCCTAGAAAGTAATTAGAGCTAGTTTTAGGTCTTGCAAAAAGTAGAAAGTATATACTCAGTACAATGCTATTAAAAGCGCCTAGTGCACTAAAGAAAAATATTAGTTTATTATCAAGATTCAATGTGCTATTTTTTGTGTGACACCTTTTTAATCATAGGTGTTTGCGATGTTTTGTAACTCAGTGCAGTTTTTATTTTCTTACCATTTATGGCTTAAATATACATTTATTCAACGTTTTTGTGGCTGCTTATGGGGCTATTATGGTTATCAAAAAGGAGTTTATGCTTTCGCGAAAGCGTAAAAATCATCTCTTTAAAAATTTATGTATTACTTATCATTAATGAGATACTTTAAACTCGAAATATTTACGTGTATGAGCGTTAAGATTACTCATCTGTATTTGAAGACTACTATTTGTTAAATTTTCGGTAAAGTGGAAGATGAGATTTGAGATAGCGAGATTGTTGATAATAGAACATTAAAAATCTACTTAATCAATTATTTAAAATTTTTTGTTTTTCTAGTTCAAATTCTTCTTGAGTGAGTACGCCCATTTCTTTTAGATCGCCCAGTTTTTTAAGGTCATCCAGTCTATTGTTTTTTGAAATATTTAAAACAGTATTGCTAGATGTTTTTGCTTTTGACATTTTGGACATAATTAACTTATAGATAGTATGAACCTCATTTGATTTTTTTCTAAAAAAAGTAGAATCGATTACAATTGTATGTGGGTCTTTTACCATTGACAGGTTAGCCCCAGTTATTCCTATTTTACCTTCTTTATTTTCTGTAGAAAAAGGCATATTTATTCTAAAATAACCATCACCCCATATACTAGGTTTTCTGTAATCTATATGTGATATGTCTTTATAATAATAGTACTTTACTCTATCCTTGTGTTTAAAGCCGGATAATATCCCACTAAAATTATTTCTATTTATAACTAGACAATCTTCACACACTATTAGATTGCCATTTACCCCTTTTATTTCTGCTATTTTTTTCATAGTCACGCCTTTAGTGTACTACTTGTTAATATTTATTACTATATGTGAATAGATGAATAAATATACGAGTATTCCTAGTTTTAATAGCAAGTTTTTATCTCTGGTAGTACATATGAGTACGCTTTCGCGAAAGCGTACCTATAAACTTTAGAAATGTAATCTCACCTTAGGATTTTTTGCGCGCTTGTTTTTGTGCTTTTTTGATAAGGTTTTTTAATGTCTTGTTAGTGGTGTAATCCAAAGCAGTAAGATTGTTCTTATTTGTGAGTAGGGTATTTGCATCTGCCTCCAGTAAAGCTTTTACAGAAGGAAGTGCATTCTCGTTACCACTAGCAGCTAGGTGTAATGGAGTTTCATCTCTTTTGTTTTGTGCATTTACATCTGCTCCGTAGGATACTAGTAGATTTATCAATGCACTATCTGTAGCTTCATACGTTTCTGTTACTAGATGTAATGGGTAGTATCCATTCTCAAAGGCTTGTGTAGGTATGATACCTTCTTCTAGCACTAACTTTGTACCATCTATGAAGTTAAATTTGATGGCTAGTTCTAAGTCATATTGTGTGGGTTTTGCTCCATTTTCTAACAGTAGTTTTGCAACGTCTAGTTGTTTGTAACGCATCGCGTCTTCTAGAGCGATACTTGTACTCAAACCTCGTTCTATAAGTTTTTTTACAACCTTGAGATTTCCTTTTCTGGCAGCAGTAGAGATAAACGAAGGGTCGAGATGCTCTGTTTTTGCTAAGATGAGAAGAATGATGTCTTCGTCCTTTGTCTCCATAGCAGTGTTAAGAGCCTCTTCTGTATCTGCACCTTTCTCTAGTAAATAACCAGTGATTTCTTTATTACCAGTTTCTGTCGCGTCTACAATGGCCTCGCTTACATTAGCCTGTCCTTGTTCTATAAGGATTTTTGATATGGCTAGATTTTCTTTTTTTACAGCGTCTTGTAATAGCGCTGGGTCTGCCGTAGCTGCTCCCTTGGTCACTAAGAAAGCGGTAATAGATTCGTTTTCTCTAGATACGGCTGTTTTAATACCTTGAGATGGGTCTGCATCGTTTTGCACTAGTAGTTCAACCATCTCGAGATTTTCCTTTGAGACGGCAAGGTCTAATGTTTGAGTAGCATCTATAGAGGCGCTTTTTGTACTGATTACAGACTGCGCAAGCATCACACGGTCTTCTTGTACGGCAGCTTCTAGCGCTACGGCTGGAGTGCCGTTGTATACATTAAGAGCATCGTTAAAAAGTTGTGTGTCTTGAGACTTTGCGGCATATGAGAAAACCTCATCTGCAACGGCTTTGTTTTTTAATGATACTTCTATGGCTGGCTTATTATCCTTCTCAATAGCATAGGTGAGTATCTCTGTGGCTTGAGCTCCATTTTTAAGCGCCATATCAAGTATAGCGGTGTTACTGTTATCTACTGCAACCTCTGCTGCTAGATTAGATTCGAGCTTTGCCTCTTTCTTAACAAAGTAATTAAAGAGATCTGTGTCATTTAGTTTTGCTACGACCTCAAGTGTTTCTCCGCTTGCTTCGGTGACGGGCACAATAACATTACGTAATGCCATATTATCGTGCTGGGTTGCTCTGTCTAGTATGTAAGCATCTGCGGTAGAGCCTAGCTTAACAAATTTCTGAGCAAGATCTTCGTCATTATTTTCGGCAGCGAGGAGTAGTTCGTTTTTACCTGCTACAAATTCTTCAAACTCTTCACTCATTAACGCTTTTACCGTAGGGTAGTGGTAGAGCTCGAGAGCATAAGCCAAATCATTATTTCTAGGTATTGCCCCTTCTCTAAAGAGTGCATAAATAACATCTTCTTCTTTATAAGCTACTGCTTTGTAAATCATATTATTTTTTGGTTTTGCTCCTCGTTCTAAGAGGATGAGTGCTTTCTCTCTCTCAAAATTTCTAGGTTCAAAAGCTACATCGAGATCTTCGGTAGTAGGTATCACACCGTTATCTAGTACAAAGTTTAGAACATCGTTATCTTGTTTATTAGTAATGATGGCTTGTAGTAATCCATTTGCTCCTACGTTTCCATTTTTTTTAAATAAGTCCTTTAGTAACGGGATATTACCGGTCGCAGCAGCAGCAACAAGCTCTGTGTCTAGTACATAGTTATAAGTAGTTGTGATATTTTCTATAAGGCCCTCGTCTTTAATGAGCTCTGCAGTGTAGGTGATATCATAGATGTCCTTATCAATTGTTTCTAGCTCTATGGTTTTTTCTACTTTTTGCTTTAAAATGTCTTTGTAATACGTCTTTGCGTCTTCTGTGCCAGAAACTCGTAAGCGTGTCCTGCCACCTCCTTTTACCAGTTTTTTTGCATCATCCCATACACTTAGGTAGCCTCTCTTTAGGTCTTCGGCTTTTATGGTGATTATGACGTTTCTATCTAGAAGCACTTCTTCATCTGTAATAAGGGTTTCAAGACGGAGACCACCCAGCTCTATAAGCGGTTTTATATCAAGTATCGCCTCGTCTTTTGAAAAGCCACCAAAAAATATATCTCCCGTATAGTCTGTGCTCGTTGCATTCTCACCTCCCATATTTTTTTTGATAATCTTAGTGAGATCTTGCTTAAAGCGTAGGGAGTACTTTTTATAATATTTACTTGTTACGGGGCGTTGTACCGCTTTTTGAGCATAGGCGGTTGCGACTTCTATAACACTATCTAGCATTCTGACTTTTTTTGCTTTGTCTTCAACCTCTGGCATAGATACCGTTCTAAAAAGTTCTGAAAACGTTTGCAATGTGACCTCTATGGGTTTACTATTTTGAGATACGGTACCTTCCCAGTCTGTAAACCACTGTGCATCTTTATTACCTCCTATGGTATAGGTGTTGCTTTGTCCAGCATTTATATAAGGGTCTGGATCACTAGCACCTGTATGAGTTGCAATGATATCTTTTACAACCTGTTGTTGAAACTCATCTTTCTCGTAGGGTGAGTAAATATAATCTGTGTTTTTAATGAGGTTTCTTTTTAAAAATATACCACCGTATACAACTTGGTCTGCATAATGCGTCCCGTACCTGTGTATAAATCCCTCTGGAGTAATATCACGCCCCAGTCTTGAAAAATCTGCCACCATCGCACTATCTAGCGTTTTTGTAGAGCTTGTGCGTAGAGATTTACGTTCTATAGGTTTTCTCTTTTGAGTATACACAAAGAGTAGCTTGTCGCTGCCGTCTGCCTCAAAGGCCTCATAATATGCGTGACTATTTATAGCTTGAAAAGGGCTATCTAGAGAGTCTGTGCGTAAGAGTTCCTTCTCATACTCATAAGGTGTTGTGACAAAATGATAAGACACAGCAGGTGATGAGGTTATCTTACTTGTAGAGGAGCCACCCTTAAAAAGCAATTTGCCCTTTGAAGATGTGCCCCAGTCTAGGGCATCTACATAGCGCACGTCAAAACCGTGACCCAAAACATCTTGTCGTTTGAGTCCATCATCTTGGCTCATCGCAGAGAGTGAGCTTAAAAGGAGGACGATATGTAATATGTAGTAACTTTTATTAAAAAGAAAGTTGTTCAAGGTGTATAAGATTTAATAAATAGAATGGTTAATGAACCTTCAAAGTAGACATAAATAAGCAAAGAAAAAACACAAATAGACTAAGGCATAAATAACTGGAATGAAGAGAGTTTGGTAAAATATTACTGTAAGAAAAAACTGATTTTTAGGATCTATTTTACGCTTTCGCGAAAGCGTAATAACAACAACCTGCCACATTTTACAAATAGTTTATAACTGCAGGCTAGTCTATTTTACCTCTCATTAATTAATCCCTATTTTTGCGCCATAAAATCTACCTAATGAGCCAAGAAATTTCTAAACGATATGCACAACGCGGAGTATCTGCTGGTAAAGAAGATGTACACAACGCGATTAAAAATGTAGACAAGGGCTTGTTTCCCAAAGCATTTTGTAAAATCGTACCAGATGCACTTACAGGTGATGATGATTATTGCCTGGTTATGCACGCAGATGGTGCGGGTACAAAATCTGCTCTAGCATATATGTATTGGAAAGAAACGGGAGATATCTCTGTATGGAAAGGGATTGCTCAAGATGCACTTATTATGAACATAGATGACCTACTATGTGTAGGTGCCACAGATCATATAATGTTATCTTCTACCATAGGGCGTAATAAGAACCTAATACCAGGTGAAGTAATTTCGGCTATTATAAATGGATCTGAAGAGTTACTAGAAGAGCTTAAGTCATATGGAGTAACCATACACAGTACAGGTGGAGAAACGGCAGATGTGGGTGACCTTGTACGTACTATTATTGTTGACTCTACAGTAACGGCAAGAATGAAGCGTAGTGATGTGATAGATAATGCAAACATCACTCCTGGTGATGTAATTGTAGGTCTAGCATCATTTGGTCAAGCTAGTTATGAGACCTCTTATAACGGTGGGATGGGAAGTAATGGTCTTACCTCTGCTCGACACGACGTTTTTGATAACTACCTGGCTCAAAAGTACCCAGAAAGCTTTGATGCAGCAGTACCTGAAGATCTAGTGTACAGTGGTTCAAAAAAACTTACAGACTCAGTTACAGATAGTCCTATAGATGCTGGTAAACTCGTATTATCTCCTACTAGAACCTATGCCCCTATTATAAAAGATATATTGTCTAAATATAACTCAGACAGTATACACGGTATGGTGCACTGTAGTGGAGGAGCACAAACTAAAATTTTACACTTTGTAGAAAACCTACACATTATAAAAGATAACCTTTTTGACACGCCACCTTTATTTAAATTAATTCAGGAGGAGAGTGGCACAGACTGGAAAGAGATGTATCAAGTCTTTAATATGGGTCACCGTATGGAGATTTATTGCCCGCAAGAGGTGGCAGATGATCTTATTGCGATTTCAAAATCTTATAATGTAGATGCACAAATAGTAGGTAGGGTAGAAGATTCACCTTCTGGCAAAAAACTAAGTATAAGTAGTGCTCACGGTGATTTTACTTACTAGGGGTAGGTAATCAATTGTTTGTAAGTAATTTACGTTTATATTAATTATTTTTTTACTAGAATTCTTACAAAAAAATACTTACCTTAGATTATGTTCTTTTACTTGTAAAAAAGTAATAAGAATTTTAAGAACCCTCAACTAACAACAAATTAATGAGATTTTCGCTAGGGAAAGTATGTAAATATTTACCATTAGTTACCGCAATCTTGATTGTACTCAACGTACTTTCTATCTACTTAAGGGCGGATTATAATTTTTTTAGTTTCACGCCGCTGTTTACTGTAGTTGTTTATCTTATCTATTACATTTTAAGAGCAAGCCATATAAGATATCTCATTATTGCGATACTCATTATGCTAGTTTTGAGAGAGATTTCTGTTTTTTATTTTAATAAAAGTTCTGGGCAAATAGCATACATTTTATTAGGCTGCGTTTCCTACAGTCTTATATGCATAAAACGTTTGGACCTATTTAGTACTTTCATAAAAGATAAGGCAGCTATATTATATACTCTTATTTTTATGGCGCTCAATATTTTTATACTTAACGAATTAATATCTCAAGTAAAGGAGAGTTACCAAGGTAATTTTCAGTCAGGATTTGTTTTTCTATTCGGGATTATTATTACATTTTTAGGAGCTACGGCTATTTTGTACAATAGAGTGGCTAATAATAATAGGTCGCTAGCATTTCTGTTTTTTGTTTTCTGTTTTATTTTTTCAGATGTTTCATCACTTCTAGCTTACTATTTTGGTATCAATCACTTCTATTACTTATATCATATCTTTTTTGTGTTTGGTTTAACTTTTTTCTTGTACACAGTACTAGACAATTCATCACAAGAAGAAGAGCAGGGAGAATTAACAAACTATTCTTAATGTTATAAGAGTCTTGTTTTCTCGCTTTCGCGAAAGCATACAACCGTATTTCTCTTTCATTCCTCGCTTAAATTATCGTAAATTCGCTACTTATTATAGAAAGTAGATGTTAGAAAAATTACAGATAGTAAAGCAGCGTTTTGATGAGGTAA
>JAHDEV010000031.1 GCA_020628615.1 Dokdonia sp. | reverse complement strand
CAATATCACAGATAGCATCTGCAAGTCCAATATTAGGAGCAATTTCTACCGAACCATTAATGATGTGCAACTCTGCATTTACACCTTTTTCAGCCAGATATTCCCTTACTGTATTAGGATATGAAGTAGCGATGCGCTTACCTTCTAGATCCTTTACCGAGTTATACTTTTCTCCCTTAGGAATAGCAAGCGACACCTTACATTTTGAAAAACCTAATCTTTCTATAATAGGAAGATCCTTTCCTTTTTCTATAAGGGTATTTTCTCCTAGTATTGCAATATCTACCACTCCGTCTCTTAAGTATTGTGGAATATCACCATTGCGCAGGTATAAAACTTCTAGCGGAAAATTTCTAGCAGTTGCTTTGAGTTGATCTTTACCGTTATCAATAGAAACACCACAATTTTTTAATAGTTGTAATGATTCCTCATTAAGGCGTCCAGACTTTTGAATAGCAATTCTAATTTTTTGACTCATTTTTGTTGGTTTGTGTTTAAAGTACCCAAAAAAGAAAAAACCCGTTTGAGTATCTCAAACGGGTTTTATATGATTTATTTACATACCAAACTACCTCGCTTGAGCGATTGCTGTAGTGTGGTGATGATGTGTTTTGTTCAATTTCATTTCTGTAGCAAATTTAAGAAGTCTTTTGTTAAAAACAAGTGGATAAAGTGATTTAATAATTACTTAACACACGGAACTTTTTAGTAGATTTGAAATAGCGCTTTAAAATTAGTATTAAAGCACAGATATGTAACTATGAAAGGATTTTTGGGGGCCTTCCTTGTTTTTTTGCTTTGGTCATTTACGTGTATTTATTACGTAAGTACTAGGACATCCCCATCTGTAGCAGATCTCAACTCGTCAACTCCTCAGAAATCTAACGTTAATCCCTCCACTACTAGTACTGGAAAAATAAACGACAGTAAGCCTATTACAAACGAGCCGCATATAGATAGTACTACAAACACGCACATAGATCGCGAAGCATCCATATTACTAGCAGAGGAGATTCAAAAATCTATCGCTATAAGCGATACGATAGATATAACAAAGGACGAGCCTATAATAACTTTTGAAAATGAATTAGACATACCAGATGGACCGTCATTTTCAAGCAAAGTGTTTTATCCTAGATATAATAATACGGACCTTATACTAGATAAAGAGCTCGTAACTTATGCTTCTGAACTCAAAGTATTATTAAAAAATAATCCAAATAAAAAAGTAACCATACTAGGTCATACTGATAATGTAGGGAGTGATCGAGACAATTTTACGACAGGATTAAAGAAGTCTAGACAGATAAAATGGTATCTTACCGCCAGAAGAGGAATCCCTCGCAGTAAAATTACAGCCACCTCAAGAGGTGAAGAAGAACCTATAGCGTCTAATAACACTGTATCTGGACGCCGTCAAAACAATAGAATAGAAATTATAGTAGATTAATGCTCGTATTACAAGAGGCCATATCAATACCTATCGCATACATAGAGACCTTTGTAATGACGCTAGTTGCATTTATAATAGGTTATACTGGTGCTCAACTTACTAATAAGGTAAAAGAAAAACGTAAACTACAAGCGCACAAAGATGAGCTTGCAAAACTTTCAAACAAGCTTAACAATCTCCAAGACGAACTAGATAGAAAGGCAGATGGTGTTTTTAGAAAAGATCGTATGGACGAAGAGTTTGAACATCTTCAAATACGTAATAGAGCTTTTTCTGAAGATGTTCTTACCGAAAAACTTATAAAATCAAACGGCAAAGACCCTATAAGTTATGAACGTATAGGTAGAGCTACTATTGATGAACGAAATGATTTACAAAAAATAACAGGCATAGGACCTTACACGGAAGAAAAGCTTAACGAGTTAGGTATTTATACATTTGAGCAGATAAGCCGTTTTAATAATGAAGACATTCTGGCTGTGACAAAGCTTATAAAATTCTTTCCCGATAGAATTAAAAAGGACAGATGGGTTGCAAAAGCAAAGCTATTAACTGCGACGGCACAACTAGAAAATGCAAATACTGAGAACTCAAAAAAAAAGACAATGAATGAAAAAACCACCTATTAGGTGGTTTTTTTTATAGAATAAAAACGGGAAACTAGTTAATCTTCTCCCCTGCTTCATTAAACTCTACATCTTTATTTTTACCTTTTCTCTTAAACTCAACGTCATAAAACAGCCCTTTTTCAGCGCTTTGCACACGTTCAATCTCTGTGATTTTCTCGTGACTGTAGTCTTTATCTATAGCCTTTCTTACTGCCTTAGGTAGCTCATCTTTTTCAATACTCACCTCTGTTTCTATCCACGCCCCATTAGGATTAAAGTCTGCACGATGCCTTACACCGTCTATCCTAAATCTTGACTCATAGTTTCCATTTGAGTCTACGTGCCAGTCTGGATCATTCTCTCCTGGATATTTGGCCTGAAATGTCGCCTTTACTGCCTCAGGTGCATATCCTTTCTTACTATTTTGACTTTCAACTTTTTGACCACAACTCACTGCGAGTATAAAGCCAAATAATAAAAGTGCTTTCTGATATTTAAACATAAAAAAATCTTTACAATCTACCCATTATGACGAGTAGACTGTAAAGATATAAGCTTTCGCGAAAGCGTCATCTTAACACTTTCATATAATTTTAAGGAGTATTCTAATTATTTCCTAAAATTAATGGTAGTCCAGATTCTCCTGAACCTACTACTATCACCTTAGAATTAGGAGATTTTGATAGCTCAATAGTAGCATCAATACCTTTGTCTTGTAGAATCTTATCTGTAAGTGACGCACTAAGTATCTTATTTGCATCTGCCTTACCTTGTGCTTCTATACGTACTTTTTCTGCCTCCTTAGTAGCAGTTACTAGACGGAACTCATACTCAAGAGACTCTTGCTCCTGCTTCAATTTACGCTCGATAGCTTCTTTAATTGTATTTGGTAAGGTTACATCTCTTACTAGTATCTCATCTAGCTCGATGTACTGATCTTTTATAATCTTTTTTGTTTCTTCAAAAATTTCTGACTGTATCGCATCTCTCTTAGAAGAATATAACTGCTCTGGTGTATAACGTCCTACTACTGATCTCGCTGCAGATCGTATAGTAGGTAATAAGATACGCTGTAGATAATCTTCACCTATTTCTTGGTGTAACTTTCCTACATCTGCATATCTAGGTTTGTACCAAGCAGATGCGTCTAGTTGTATATCTAGTCCGTTTGAAGATAGTACTTTCATTTTTTCAAAAAGCTCTTGACGACGCACTTCATAAACGTACACCTTGTTCCAAGGGGCAACAAGATGAAATCCTTCTCCTAGTGGTGGCTCATCTGTTACCACACCACCGCCAAAGGTTTTATACAACACGCCAGCCTCTCCAGAGTCTATCGTGATGGCAGATTTTGTGATAATCACGAGTAGAATAACGAGACCTATTACGACAGGCACTCCAATTTTAGGTAATTTTTCCATAGCTAATTTTTAATTTTGATTTTAAGTAAGTCCATTATACTTGCGCATAAACCACTCCAAAGCGAGCAATAATGCCAAAATTGCAAGTAGTAATTTCCAGTCTATAAAAGGTACACTATTTTTTGTACTCTTCTGTATAGGTTTATATCTATTATCTGTAACGAGCGACGTTATTAGTTTATCTAAACTTACAGGGTTATATAAACCGCCATTTGTATGAGACGCTAGAAGTTGTAGCTGTGTTACATTTGCATTTAAAAATTGTTGCTCTATATCAAAAGGAACAATTGTAAAAGATCCAGAACGCGCGATACCTTGCTCTGCTACAGATACAGTAAACTTATAACTTCCAGGCTCAAGATTATTCATATCTACCTGGTAGGTGTTCTTTTTAAGTAATAATGGAATCTCTGTAAGTTTTTTTGACTCTTGGTTTATCACTTTTATAGACACCTTAGCCCTTGCATCAAAATTGTAATTTTTATCAAAGTACTGTGCATAAAGCATTACTGCTTTATTGCCATAATAAAACGACTCATAGTCTAGGTTAAGCCTGCTTTTCTTCTTGTTTGAAGCAGCATATTGTACTAGATTATCTATAAAATTATCAAAAGACTTAAAATCACGCTTGTCTACAAAACTCTGTGCTCGCCACTTCCATAAACCTTCACCTAAGATATACACCTCTCGTCTCCCGCTATTTTCTGTTGTGGCTATAAGTGGTTGATTAGTCTCTACAAGGCCTATACTTTGTGATAGAGCAATGTCTGCTTTTGTATTAAAACGCGTCTCTCCAAAGGCCGCAACTAAAGGTGGAAAATCCTCAAAACCTATATCTTCAATTACAAATGCAGAAAAGTTAGGATTAAGCCTAGCTTGTACTTCTTCTGTTTGACCTGTAATCTCTTGGGTTATTGTTTTTTGAAATTTATTTATAGCATTCCAGCCAGTGTGCTCTCCAGTTATTGTTATACTATTTTTAGCTAGCGTTTCTAGTTGTTTATATACATCATTAAAGCTTGCGTCTGGTTGATAGAGTATAATAAGCTCATAGTCATTTATCACAGAGACCGCGTCTGATGGTTTTGTAAAAGTTACCGTGCGCAATCTATTACTCTCAATACTCTTTTTAAGCATTCCCACATCTGGATGAACTATATTACTTATAAGAAGTACATTCGTTTTTTGGTCTATAACCTCTATCGCAAAGTTTTTATAGTTATTGCTTTTGTTCTTCTCACTTGCAACAGGTACAAGACTCACACTATATTGTCTCACTCCAACTTGTGTTGCAGGGACTTCGATATTAAAAATTTGTGATGCTTTTTCTGGGCTAAACTTTACAGACTCTCGATGAAGCACCTTCCCGCCAGAACGTACAGATAAAGTAGAGTTTATAGTCCCCTCACCGTTATATGTGGCAAATATCTCAACAGGAAATTTATTATTTATATAAGCATACCTATTTACATTGATCTGACCGAGCTTAAGATCATCATAAATGATAGTGTCACCCAGTACAACAGGATACACTTGTTGATTATAATTTTGAGCAACATACTGGTAGGCTTCGCCATAAGTTTGATTACCATCAGAGAGTAAAACTACGGGAGCTACATCTGTTGTATAAATATCTTCAAGACCGCGCAAAGCGTTTGAGATATTAGTCTGCTTATTAGTAAATGAAAGGGAATCTAGTGATTTAAAATCATCTCCAAATTGATAATATTGAATATCAAAAGCATCGTTGAGTTTTACGCTTTCGCGAAAGCGGGATAACACATCTTGAGACACACCATCATAACCAAGGTGTGCAATACTAGAAGAATTATCTACAGCGACAGCCAGCGAAGGCTTTTCTGTATAGTAAGAAACTTGCTCATACTTAGGGTTAATAAGTAAAAGCAGTAAACTAAAGATGGTTAAAAACCGTAAAAATGCAAAAACGCGATTGCGCTTACTTTTATATTTAACACGATAGAAATATTGAAAAACCGCTACTCCCAGTGCGAGAATAGCAGCTCCAATAATTAATAATAGTGTCTCTGTTTGCAATAGTATATGACTAAATTATATTGAGTTTTACCTTGTTTTAGGTAAGCATCCCTCCATCTACATTAATCACTTGACCTGTGATGTAGGCACTCATATCACTGGCAAGAAATACACAAGCGTTTGCAATATCTTCTGGGCTACCACCACGTTTAAGCGGTATAGCATCTCTCCACGATGCAACAGTAGCCTCATCTAGCTTACCTGTCATTTCTGTCTCGATAAATCCTGGTGCAATAACATTAGTACGTATGTTACGAGAACCTAGCTCTAGTGCCATAGATTTTGAAAAACCTATCATACCTGCTTTTGATGCTGCATAGTTTGCCTGCCCAGCATTACCTTTTACTCCTACTACAGAGCTCATATTTATGATACTTCCCTTACGAGCTTTGAGCATTGTGCGTTGTACGGCCTTAGTCATATTAAAGATAGACTTAAGGTTTACTTCTATCACTTTATCAAAATCTTCTTCAGACATACGCATAAGGAGATTATCTTTTGTGATACCTGCGTTGTTTATCAAGATATCAATCGCGCCAAAATCTTCAAGAACATTTTTTACAAGCTCTTGTGCCTGCTCAAAATCTGCAGCGTTACTTTTATATCCTTTTACCTTTACGCCAGTTCCTTCTAAGCTTTTTTCAAGCTCATCTGCCGCGGCAGATGATGAGCTGTATGTAAAAGCTACATTTGCACCGTGTTGTGCAAAAACCTCTGCTATTCCTTTTCCTATACCACGGCTAGCACCTGTAATAATGGCTGTTTTTCCTTCTAGTAATTTCATTATAAATATTGTGTCTGTTGGCTGTTTTGTTTTCATAATAAGTGCCCGGTATACTTAGCATATTCTCTCTTACGCTTTCGCGAAAGCGTAATACCCCACTTATTTATATATCAAATATAAGAATTACGATAACCATAAAGCACAAAAAAACCTCTCGATACTTGAGAGGTTTTTTTAATAGTTATTAGATAAAATACTAGCCTAAAACTTCTGCTACTTTCTTACCTATTTCTGCTGGAGAATCTACTACGTGTATTCCACATTCTCTCATAATTGCTTTTTTAGCTTGAGCTGTATCATCAGATCCACCTACAATTGCACCTGCGTGCCCCATTGTACGTCCTGCTGGTGCAGTCTCTCCGGCTATAAATCCTATAACTGGCTTCTTGCTACCGCTTTCTTTATACCACTTTGCAGCATCACCTTCTAGTTGACCTCCTATCTCACCTATCATTACGACAGCTTCTGTTGCTGGGTCATTTATAAGTAACTCTACAGCTTCTTTTGTAGTTGTCCCAATAATTGGATCACCACCTATACCGATAGCTGTTGTAATACCAAGACCTTGTTTTACAACCTGGTCTGCAGCTTCATAAGTAAGTGTTCCAGATTTTGAAACAATACCTACTTTACCTTCCTTAAATACAAAACCTGGCATGATACCTACTTTTGCCTCACCTGGAGTAATAACTCCTGGACAGTTAGGCCCTATAAGGCGACATTCTTTTGTAGAAATATAATCTGAAGCTTTAATCATATCTGCAACAGGAATACCTTCTGTAATTGTAATAATTACTTTGATACCTGCATCTGCAGCTTCCATAATTGCATCTGCAGCAAATGCTGGCGGTACAAAAATAATAGTAGTATCTGCTCCTACTTTTTCTACTGCTTCTTGAACGGTATTAAAAACAGGCTTATCAAGATGTGTTTGCCCTCCTTTTCCTGGAGTTACACCACCTACTACATTTGTTCCATAATCAATCATCTGGCCCGCGTGGAAAGTTCCCTCGCTACCTGTAAATCCTTGAACAATTATTTTTGAATCTTTATTTACTAAAACGCTCATCAGTTTGTTTTAAAATTTTGCTCTGCAAAAATAGCAGTTTGATTAAGTATTCTCAAGTAAAATATTAATGAATTTTACTTCCAAGACTTCATAGCCTTTTTATCTTCTTCTATAGGTTGGCTCATTTGGTAACCACGGTACATTAATCCGTCTTTAAGTTCCCATATAGCCATAAAGTGTGCAATAGGCTCTTCTACCTCTGGTGTTTCTATAGTTGTTACGTGATATGTAAAGCGTATCACTACATTATCACCATCAGACAAAAGGTGTGTAATTTGAGGTCGTACCGCATCAAAAGACTTACCAGCCTCTGTTGCCATATCCTTTACAGCCTGAATATCCATATGATTATATCCAGTTTTTGCATTCCAGTAAAGTTCCATTTCTGGATGCATATACTTGTCAAGGTTAGAGGTGTCATTAAAAAAATCTGACTTATAAAACTCTTGTACGATCTTCTTCTTACTCTTAGCCATTATTGTTTATTTAATTTGTCTAATAATTCTTGAACCTGTCGCAGTGCTGCCAGTTCTTTATACTTTGTTCTAAAATCTCCTGCTGGAGATCCAAAATAACTTTTACCACCTTCTAGTGACTTACTTACACCACTTTGTGCAGAGATAACTGCCTTACCACCTACGGTAATACCGCTAGTTACACCTACTTGCCCCCATAGCGTCACCTCGTCTTCTATTACTACACAACCTGCTATACCGGTTTGAGAAGCAATTAAAACCTTTTCTCCTATAACCGTATCGTGACCTATGTGCACCTGGTTGTCTATTTTAGTGCCAGCACCTACAGTAGTGTCTCCCGTAACGCCCTTATCTATAGTACAGGCAGCGCCTATATCTACATTATCTTTTATAACTACGCGACCACCAGATTTAAGTTTATCAAATCCTTCTGGTCGTTTTTTATAATAAAAGGCATCTGCACCCAGTATACTCCCAGCGTGTATTGTCACATTATCACCTATTACCGTATAATCGTAAAGGCTTACGTTAGAGTGTATGGTACAATTTTTACCTATAATCACGTGATTGCCTATAAAGGCATTAGGCTGTATAACGGTTCCCTCACCTATTGTTGCTGTTGTGGCAACACTTGCTCCTGCACTCTCAAAAGGTTTAAAATGCGTAGTAAGTTTATTAAAATCTCTAAAAGGATCATCAGAGATAAGTAGTCCTTTGCCTTCTGGACAATCTACCTCTTTATTAATAAGTATAACCGTTGCAGCACTGTTAAGCGCTTTATCATAATACTTAGGGTGATCTACAAATACGATATCTCCCTCCTCTACCACGTGTATCTCATTCATACCAAGTACTGGAAATGATGGGTCACCCACAAATGTGGCATCTATGAGACTAGCAACTTCTTGAAGTGTATGTTGTTTTTTAAATTTCACGATTACGAATATAATAAGAAAATCCCGCGAAATTGCGGGATTTTTATAATTAGTTAGCTAGTATTATCTATTCTTTAACACGCTCCTTATACGTACCTTTTACAGTCTCGATTTTGATCTTATCGCCTTCGTTTATAAATAGAGGTACATTAACCTCTGCACCGGTCTCAACAGTAGCAGGTTTTGTAGCATTTGTAGCCGTGTTACCTTTTACTCCTGGCTCTGTGTGAGTTACTTCTAGTATAACAGAAGCTGGCATATCTACAGAGAGTGGTGAGTTATCTTCAGAGTTTATAAGTACTGTTACTACTTCACCCTCTTTTAATAAATCAGAACGATCTAGCGCTGTTTCTTGTAAAGCAATTTGTGTATAATCTTCGGTATTCATAAAGTGATACCCTTCTCCATCATTGTATAAAAACTGAAACTTGTGTGTCTCTACACGTACTTCTTCAATTTTATGTCCTGCCGAAAATGTGTTGTCTAACACTTTTCCAGTTGTCACACTCTTCATTTTTGTACGTACAAAAGCTGGACCTTTACCAGGTTTTACGTGTAAGAATTCTACAATTTTATAGATGTCATTATTGTAGTGTAAACAAAGACCGTTACGGATATCTGATGTTGTTGCCATAAATTAAAATTAATCGACTACCTCTTAGCTCGAGATACTCATATTGATATTGTTGTTAAAATAACGCTTTCGCGAAAATAGGAAAAGATTACCACTCTCCCCTCTTGATTATTACTCTGTCACCTCGCGCGTAAAGCTATAGGTTGTTTGATATGGTTTATATTCCGCTTTCGCGAAAGCGGAAACATAGCTATTAAGAGCTAAAGTACCCCTTCATAATACCGCGTTGAGAGTTCTTTATAAATTGTAAGATCTCATCACGCTCTTGAGTTGCCTCCATCTCTGCTTCTATAATAGTGACAGCTTGTGAGTTGTTATAATTCTTTTGGTATAGTATACGGAAGATATCTTGTATCTCTCTTATCTTTTCTGTCGTAAAACCACGTCTACGTAGTCCTATAGAGTTGATACCTACATAACTTAACGGCTCACGACCTGCTTTTACAAATGGCGGTACATCCTTACGTACTAGCGACCCACCGGTTACAAAGGCGTGACTACCTATGGTACAAAATTGCTGTATGGCTGCCATACCTGCAAGGACCACATAATCACCTACAGTAATGTGTCCTGCTAGCGTACTATTATTAGAAAAAATACAGTTATCGCCTACGATACAATCGTGTGCTATGTGACAGTATGCCATAATCCAGCAGTTATTACCTACTTGAGTTTTCATACGGTCTGATGTACCACGGTTTATGGTAACACACTCACGTATCGTGGTGTTATCACCTATTATGGTAACAGTATCTTCGTCATTAAACTTTTTATCTTGCGGTACTGCAGAGATCACTGCTCCCGGAAAGATACTTACGTTCTTCCCTATACGAGCTCCCTCCATAATAGTTACGTTAGAACCTATCCAGCTTCCCTCTCCTATCACAACATTATTATGTATGGTTGTAAAAGGCTCTATCACTACATTCTTTGCAATTTTTGCACCTGGGTGCACATATGCTAATGGCTGATTCATATTAGTTATTTTTTACTTTAACGATCTGAGCCATTATCTCTGCCTCCGACACTAATTTTCCATTTGCATAAGCACGTGCTTGCATCTGGCAAATTCCTCTACGTATAGGCGCCATAAGGTCTAGCTTAAAAATAAGCGTATCACCCGGCACCACTTGATGTTTATATCTTACGTTATCTATTTTAAGTAAATAAGTAAGATAGTTTTCTGGATCTGGCACTGTACTTAGTACAAGTATACCTCCCGTTTGTGCCATTGCCTCAATCTGAAGTACTCCTGGCATTACAGGTGCACCAGGAAAATGCCCTACGAAGAATGGTTCATTCATCGTGACATTTTTTATACCTATTACGTGCTCTTCTGTAAGTTCTAGAATTTTATCTACCAGTAAGAATGGAGGTCTGTGTGGTAACATCTCCATAATTTGATTAATATCCTTTACCGGCGCTGCGTGTAAGTCTACATCTGGCACATAGTTACGACGCTCGTTTTTTATGATTTTCTGTAGCTTCTTTGCAAACTGTGTGTTTACAAAATGCCCAGGTTTATTTGCTATTACTTTACCACGTATGCGAGTACCTGCAAGTGCAAGATCACCTATTACATCAAGTAATTTATGACGTGCTGCCTCGTTTGCGTGGTGCAAAGTAAGGTTGTCTAAAATACCGTTAGGTTTTACTGCAATATGGTCTTTATTAAAGGCTACACGTAACTTTTCCATTGTGCTAGGTGACAATTCCTTATCTACATATACAATCGCATTGTTAAGATCACCTCCTTTTATTAGACCGTGCTCAAGTAGCATTTCTATCTCGTGTAGAAAACTAAAGGTTCTACTATCTGATATCTCTTCTTTAAACTCTGAGATGTGCTGTATACTTGCATTTTGAGTACCTAGCACCTTTGTACCAAAGTCTACCATTGTAGTTACCTGATACTCGTCTGATGGCATAAGGATAATCTCACTACCCGTTTCTTCATCTCTGTAAGTAATGACCTCCTTTACTATATACTCATCACGTATAGCTTCTTGCTCTTGTATACCTGCTTCTTCTAGTGCTTCTACAAAAAACTTTGACGACCCATCCATTATAGGAGGCTCTGATGCATCTAGCTCGATAAGAAGGTTATCTATCTCAAGTCCTACACAAGCTGCAAGAACGTGCTCTGTAGTTTGTATAGCAACACCGTTCTTCTCAAGGTTAGTCCCTCGCTGCGTGTTAGTCACAAGGGAGGCATCTGCATTGAGAATAGGCTCGCCTTCAACGTCTAATCGCTTAAATTTATAACCGTGATTTTCTGGTGCTGGCTTAAATGTCATTTTTACATTTGCACCAGTATGCAAACCTACTCCTGTAAGGCTTACTTCTTTTGCTATCGTACGTTGTTGTGCTTTAGCGTTACCCATTGTTTTGTTGTTTTTCTAGTTTGTTTACCGCTTGTACAATTTTTGGTAAATTTTTAAAATGTACATAAGAGCGGTTCCAGTCTGCGTAGTTAAATGATGGAGAGCCTTGCAGGACTTCACCATCTTTTATATTTCTTCCTATACCAGATTGTGCTTGTATGCGCACTTTATCTCCTATAGTGAGGTGACCAGAGATCCCTACTTGCCCTCCTATAAGACAGTGTTTACCTATCTTAGTAGAACCCGCAATTCCTGTTTGAGCAGCAATAGCGGTATGTGCACCTATCTCTACGTTATGTGCAATCTGTATTTGGTTATCTAGTTTTACTCCTTTTCTTATAATAGTAGATCCTAGTGTAGCACGATCTATAGTAGTACCAGCACCTATATCTACGTGATCTTCTATAATTACATTACCTGTTTGTGGTACTTTACTATACTCCCCTTTTTCATTTGGCGTAAAGCCAAATCCATCTGCGCCTACTATAGCACCACTGTGTATATAAACCGTATTACCTATCACACTGTCTGAGTATACCTTAGACCCTGCAAAAAGCACACAGTTATCACCTATAGTAACATTATCACCTATGTATACATTAGGATAAATTTTTACATTATCACCTATACTCACGTTATCACCTAAGTAAGAAAATGCACCTAGATATAGCCCTTCGCCATAACTAGCCGTATCAGATATAAAACAAGGTTGCTCTATACCAGACTTACTTAGTTTTACCTGGTTGTAATATTCTAATAGTTTTGAAAAAGACTTGTAAGCATCTTCTACACGTATGAGCGTAGGTTTTACTTCTTGATCTGCTACAAAGTCATTACTCACAATGGCAATACTAGCCTCTGTAGAATAAATGTATGATGTATACTTAGGGTTAGCCAGAAAAGTAAGAGACCCAGGGGTTCCTTCTTCTATTTTGGCTAGCTTAGAGACCTCTACTTCTGGGTTACCTTCTACGGTCCCTTCTAGTATGCCTGCGATTTGGGTTGCGGTAAATTTCATAAAGCACAAAAATAGGAAAAATTAACGTTTAGGTTTTGGGTAACACAGATAGTTTTTAACTACTTCTTTAGTAAGCGATTTTAAACTAAGCTGGTCACTAGCCTTTACAACATCTACAATTTTTCCATTACTCAATAATATATTAATTCCCCCTTTTTTATAATTATACGCCTGGTTAGATATCGTACCTGTAATTACAAAGTAATTTGCTTCTGCTTCTGTGATACCATACTGTTCCATAAGAGCACTTCTATGCTTAGCCAGCTTTGCCGGTGCAAATGGCTTCTTACGTATTTTTACTTTTAATAAGTCTCTATTTATGATACTCTTAGACAGCTCAGAAAGCACAAAGTCCTTATGCGAGCACCACTCCTTCATTGCCGAAATAATGTCATAATCATCAAGCTGTGCAAAGGTGTCTAAGCTCTTTTTTATCGTATCGCTATCTATTTGATTTTGTAAAAAGAACTGCAGTGCCTTGCTAGAAGGTAATATCTCACCCTCTCGCGAGAGCTCTTTTGCTCTTTTAAGTACCCTGGTAAGCAATTGCTCTGCCACAATACCTGTTTTATGCAAATACACTTGCCAGTACATAAGGCGTCGCGCCACGAGAAACTTTTCTACTGTATACACGCCTTTTTCTTCTACTACTAGGTGGTCATCCTTTACATTGAGCATTGCGACTATGCGCTCAGTATTAATATTACCCTCTGCCATACCGGTATAAAAGCTATCTCGCTTGAGGTAGTCTGTACGATCCATATCTAGTTGCCCAGAAACCAGCTGATTTAAAAAGGAACGGTGATATGAGCCTTCAAAAATCTGTATGGCGAGCGTTAAACTTCCGTTAAACTCCTCATTGAGAGCTTCCATAAATAGGGTAGAAATGTCTTCGTGACTCACCCCATCTACAATGCTATGCTCCATCGCGTGCGAAAAAGGACCGTGACCTATGTCGTGTAATAAGATGGCAATAAGCACAGCTTCTTGCTCTGCCTCAGATATAACAACACCTTTATCTATAAGGACTTTGAGCGCTTTTTGCATTACACCCAGACACCCTATAGCGTGCTGAAATCTGGTGTGGTGCGCCCCAGGATAAACGAGATAAGAAAGACCCATCTGCGTGATACGTCTCAGTCGCTGAAAATATTTGTGCTGTATGAGATCAAAGAGCACCCCATTTGGTATGGTAATAAACCCATAAATTGGGTCGTTAATAATTGTAACTTTGGAAGACTGCAATAGAAAAAGTTTAAATTCTGTTGTTTTACGCTTTCGCGAAAGCGTACTCCTTACAAATATAAGGTTTCACCATACAACGGTAAGGCCACTAAAGAACTAACTATATATATGAGCAACATACAAATACTCTGGGTAGACGACGAAATAGATTTATTAAAACCACATATACTCTTTCTCGAAAAGAAAAACTATACCGTGACCACCTGCGATAACGGTGCAGAGGCGGTAGATATGATAGATGAACAAAACTTTGACATCATATTTCTAGACGAGAATATGCCTGGTCTCACAGGCCTAGAGACGCTCAATGAGATAAAAAACAAAAGAGAAAATGTACCCGTTGTGATGATCACTAAAAGTGAAGAAGAGTACATTATGGAGGAAGCCATAGGCTCAAAAATAGTAGACTACCTTATAAAACCGGTAAACCCAAACCAGATCTTACTAAGCTTAAAGAAAAATCTAGACCATAGCCGTCTTATAAGCCAGAAAACAACATCATCATACCAGCAAGAGTTTAGAAAAATTGCGATGGACCTCTCTATGATAAATAGTTTTGAGGAGTGGAGCGAACTGTACCAGAAGCTCATTTACTGGGAGATGGAGCTAGAAGGCATAGAAGATAGCGGAATGTTTGAGATTCTAGAGTCTCAAAAAACAGAGGCAAATAACCAGTTTTGTAAATTTATAGATAAAAATTACCCAGACTGGTTTGACGGTTATGAGGCCCCTACAATGTCTCACACTTTGTTTAAAGACAAGGTACAGCCTCATATTAAAAAAGGTACTCCTACCCTCTTTGTGGTGATAGATAATATGCGCTATGACCAGTGGAAGGCTTTTGAGCCACACCTTGCTGCTCATTATAAAAAAGTACAAGAAGAGCCTTACTACAGTATACTCCCTACAGCGACACAGTATGCTCGTAATGCCATATTTTCTGGGCTTATGCCAGAAGATATGAAAAAGAAACACCCCAATCTATGGCTTGATGATACAGATGAGGGAGGAAAAAATATGCACGAGGCGGCCTTTCTTGAGGCGCAACTTAAGAGATTAAGCCTAGATGTAAAATGGGAATACCACAAAATCACTAATCTTAAAAATGGTAAAAAGCTAGCAGACAACTTTAGGTCTCAAAAGGATAATGACCTCACTGTTGTGGTGTATAACTTTGTAGATATGCTATCACACTCTAAAACTGAGATGGAGGTCATAAAAGAACTAGCTAGTAATGACAAGGCATATCGCTCCCTTACAGAGAGCTGGTTTAAAAACTCACCGTTACTCTCTATGATACAGCAAGCACAAGAGCTGGGTATGAAACTCGTGCTTACTACAGACCACGGTACGATTAACGTAAAAAACCCTTCTAAGGTAATAGGTGATAAAAACACGAGTCTCAACCTACGTTATAAAACAGGCCGTAGCCTTACGTATGAAGATAAAGATGTACTCGCAGCACCAGACCCGCGCACCATACACTTACCTTCTATAAATATGAGTAGCTCTTATATTTTTGCAAAGAGTGACCTCTTTTTTGCCTACCCAAATAACTTTAACCACTACGTGAGTTATTACAGAAACACCTACCAGCACGGCGGCGTGAGCCTTGAAGAAATGGTCATACCATTTGTTGTAATGGAACCTAAATAGACGTATTACGCTTTCGCGAAAGCGTAAACTCAACTAAAAAACCACAGCCAGAGCTGTGGTTTTTTTATGATGCTATAAGATATCAAAACGTAGTTACCCCGTTTTATTAATTCGCTCTAAAAAGTCTATCACATTATCATCCTTTTTCTTCACAGCAGTCTCATTAATGCCCTCTAGATTCTTAATAAAATAAGATACAGAGAGTCCAGTGACACGCTTAAAGTGTGTAGAAAATGATTTTACGTTAGAAAAACCTATCTCCTCTGCAATGGCGGCAACGGTATATGAACGTAGTTTGTGAGAAGCATACAGCTCCTTAAGCACATAATTAACCCGTAAATCACTTAGGTAGGTAGAAAAATTATCAGATTTTTCTACATTAATGTATTTAGAAAGATAGGAGGCGTTTGTTCCTATTTGTGCAGCAAGGCTCTTAAGCGTCACATTATGAGAAGTAAAAAGGGCCTTTTTCTCAAAACGGTCTAGACCTTCTTGTATCTTTTCTAGCTGCGCTGGCTTTATGTGTGATAAAGGGCCGTTTTGGTCAGGTTTTACAACAGCTAAGGCTGGTTCGGCTTCCTTTATAGGGTTTGTTTCTTGTACGACCCACTCACTATATATGTCACGCAAGTTTTCAAAACGTTGTTTTAAAATACGTCGCTTTCTATATTGAATAAACGCATAAAATAATGCAAGTAACCCTAGGCTTATAAAAAGAATAAGACCAACGGTGCGCTTCTTTTTATCACCCTCAAGACTTTGTATAACTGCTTCCTTTTCTGAGAGTAATTGAGGGATTGTGTAAGATGCTACAATACCATCACCTATGGTTTTACTAAGTGATCCAAAATCCTCTTCATAGGTTATCATTTTATTGAGGTACTCAATTTGTTTTGTGCTATTACCCGTGTTTTTGTAATGTGTAAGAAGGTAATCATAGGTGGTTTTAAGTTCTTGAAAGAAATAATCTGCACCACCAGACTCGTGTAAACTATCAGTTTTAAGAAACGCCGCGAGCGCCTCTTCCGGTTGCTGTAATCCTTTGTGAGCTATGCCTTTTAGTGCATAAGAGTGTGATAACTCATCATCATCTGCATCGAGATCTTCTGCCAAATATTGATTTGTAAGCTTTAAACCCTCTTTAAAATTATGTGATTTAATATAAATGCCTGCTTGTACCCCTACGTAAGATAAATAATAGTCATTATCACTAGCATCTTTTGCATATTGTTTAATCTTTGATATATAATATGTTGCGCTGTCTAATTCATTTATATCACAATAAGCAGTAGCAATACTATATTGCACTGATGCCAGTGTTTCTTTATGAGAAGCTTCATCACCATATGGAAATATTTTTCGAATCTTATCTGTAGTGTATGTTTTTTCAATTTCTTTTAAAACCTGTATTCCCTCGACGGCCTTATTATTATTAACAAGTAATACTGCTATTAGGTTTTTGAGAGACCATTCATTTGATAAGTTTTTAGATTTTTCTGCAAATTTTAAGGCCTCTTGAGCGATATCATAAGATTCTTGAAGTTGATCAATGTAAAAAAGATTGATAGCCTTTTCAATTAATATATGCTCATATAGTTCAGATGATTTATGTTTGTCTGTATGTTGAAGTGCATAATCTATACTTGCAATGTCTCCTCTAAAAGTACCTAGATTACTATAAAATTTAGCAAAATCATCTTTTAACTCTTTTTGCTGCGCTTCTATAATGAGAAACTTAGCATAGAGTTCTATAGTGAGTGAATCTACATCTGCAGGTGGCTCAATTGCAAATTTGAAAAACCGTTTTCTCAGTATTGAGTAATCTATAGAGGCTATAGAGTCTGGTACTTTTTGATCTGTGATATAGGGTAGGTCTTGGCTGGATACCAAAGCTGGTAGGCAAAGAAGTATTGTAAAAAAATATAAGGTGTAAACCTTCATAAGGGAAACTAACAAATAGCCGACAAAAATAGAGATTACATTTTAAATTTTACGAAATTTCTTACGATTTCACAATGTAGATTATGCTTTAAGCCACCTTTTGATCATACAAAACTTAAATATTGCAAAGCGTGAGTACGCTTTCGCGAAAGCGTACTAAAAATCAATATATCTTAACCAGCTTTATTCACACGGTCAGAAAGGTTGATAACGCCGTCTTTCTCCTCATTAGAAAAACTGTCTTGCTCACTAGAAAGGTTTTTTATAAAATAGGAGACCGAAAGCCCAGTGACACGTTTAAAGTGTGTTGAAAATGATTTTACGTTAGAAAAGCCTACCTCCTCTGCTATAGCGGCTACTGTGTAAGATTTTAATTTTGTATTGTTATAAAGCTCTTTGAGGACATAATTAATTCTCAAATCATTTAAGTAAGTAGAAAAATTCTCAGATTTTTCAACATTAATATATTTCGAAAGGTATGAAGCGTTTGTCCCAATTTGTATAGCAAGGCTTTTGAGGGTCACGTTATGAGATGTAAAAAGAGCCTTTTTCTCAAAACTGTCTAAGCCTTCTTGTATCTTTTCAAGCTGGGCTGGTTTAATATGTGATAATGCGCCTTCTATATGATCTTGTACAACGGGCATCGTGACTGCAGTAGCTTCTTCTGGCTTCTCCTCAGTGGTTATGCGTTCACTATAAGTATCTCTTAAGTTTATAAAACGTTGCTTTAACTTGACTCGTCTTCTATACTGGTAAACCGCAAAGCTTACAGCTACTAGTCCCAATATTACAAATAGAATAATACCAATGTTTCTACTTTCTTTTTCTTCTTCTAATGTCTTTATCGCGTTTTCTTTTTCTGACAGTAACTCTGGTAACGTGTAAGACGCTATTATCTCATCACCTACATTCTGGCTAAGTTTGCCATACTCCTCTTCATAAGCAATCATCTTGCTGAGATATTCAATTTGTCTAGTTACATCTCCTGTTTGTTTATAATGATTGTGTAGATACTCATAAGTAACTTTGAAATCTGAAAAGAAATAATCTGATCCAGCAACATCACGTAAACTATCGGCTGTGAGAAATGAAGTTAAAGCCTTCTCAGGTTGATGTAAACCCCTATAGGCGATGCCTTGCATTGTATAGGAGTGAGAAAACTCATCATTATCTAGATTAACTGCTATGTCTAAATATTCATTGGTAAACTTTAAACCTTCGTTATAACTTCCCTGTCTGATTAAAATACCACCTTTTAGCCCTAAGTACTTGCTAAGAAAATCATTATTACCAGAAATATCTGCATACTCCTTTACTTTGTTTATATATTCAGAAGCTTTGATATAATTATGAAGTCTAAAATATGCTAATGCTAGATTATACTGTATAGCTGTAAGTGCCTCCTTTATATATTGATCTGTGTCAAACTTAAATATTTGATTTATTACATCAGTATGATATAACTCTTCAAGTTCTAAATACATTTTAATAGCCTCCTTAGTTTTACCACTATCCTCAAGCAATACTGCCATAATATACTTTGTAGTATACGCTATAACTGGATTATCAAAACGTTTATTCTTATCATAAGCTTCTTGAGCTAAACTATAAGCTTCTTCTAAATTAAACTCTGTATTAATAAAAAAAAGAGCTTTACTTATTAAAGTTTTAATGTGGAACTCGTAAAGATTGTATTCTGTGGTATACCCTATTACATAATCAATAGTAGGTAAACTATCCTCACGGTAATCACTTAATGTATCGTAAAATGTAGAGACTTCTAGATGGTTATTTTTTCCTGATGCTTTGATTATTAAATCTTTGCCATAAAGCTCTAGTAATAGTGTATCAACAACCTGTGTATCATTATGTATTAGTGCAAAGAATTTTTTCCTTACTGCTTGATAATCTTGTAGTCGTATAGAGTCTGGGACTTTATCATCTATTAGGAAGGGTAAATCTTGAGCCTTACCAGAAATAGTTACAATAGAATAAAATAAAAAGAGGAGAAAAACGCGCTTCTTCATAAATAGCAAGTAAAAGTCAAAAATATACATTCATTGATAAACAAACGAAATTTCTTACTTAATTCATTAAATGAATAACACCTCATAGTTTTTACTTAAAACATAGAAGTAAGTGTATGTCGTACCGCTGTTTTATGCCGTTATTTTAGCAGGTTTTTTGACTTCAAATGTCTATTTGAAATACATTATACTCTTTTTACTTTAAATGGACAAAACAACGATCAAACCGTTGTTTTTCAGTACACTACAATTTCGGTAAAAAGATAAATATAGACGGTATATTTATAAATGTACCTATACCCTAGTTGATTGGTATGGTATAAAACAAGACCTTTAAATTATTAATGTCGCTTAAGGACAATCAAAAAATGGACAAGTACCTGATGTAATTTACTATTACAATGGATTAATCGTAATTTAAGGTACTATCACAATTCTAATAATCGGTGTTTATTAACTCGTTTTTATACTACATATTAGGGGTTTGCAACTAAAACAAGTTATATGAAGGGGTCTAACAGTTAATCAAATGTTACCTTCAAATCTATTACAGATTGACATCGATTTATTAGAATTATAGTAAGTATTGCTCTCGCACAACTTCTTTCAAAATCTTTATTTCTTTTTATTAGAAGACAACAGTTTCGTACTCCTCCTTCCTCCTTCCTACTTCTTAAGGAAAGGAGTAAAATTCTATTCAAAAAATTCATCCCAGTTTTTCTAAATGACTTGACAATAGCTCTCACTAGTTTTGAAAGAAAGAATATTCCTACACTTACAAATATTTTAAGACTCATATATTGTATTTGAACGATAAAAGTTTAAAAAATTCTTATATTAGCAACGCCCTTAAACTACTTAATAATGCAAATATCTTATGATTTATCTGATATAGAAGCTATTGCAGATAAAATCGTCACTACCGTCCAAAGCAACGTATTGCTTTTTTATGGAGAGATGGGTGCTGGTAAAACAACACTTATTAAAGCCATTGCAAAAAAACTTGGTGTGACAGACACCATAAGTAGCCCCACTTTTTCAATTGTTAATGAATATGTCACAGGTAATGACCAGCTCATTTACCACTTTGACTTTTATAGAATCACAAATCAAGAAGAAGCGCTTGATATGGGATTTGAAGAATATATATTTAATGGTGACTGGATATTTATTGAGTGGCCTGATAATATTTCAAAATTTTTACCAAAAGAAGCAGATATTATCAAGATAGAGAAGCAAAACATTAATAAAAGAGTAATATCAATAAATTAATTATGTTAAAATTATGTTAATGTGATTTAACAAAAATGTAGGTATTTTCTGATAAATGGATTTCACCTATTGATAAAAAACATAACATAAAACTTTTAATCGAAAAATAAGATTTTAATAGACAACCCCTAACAAGTGTAAAATGTTGTTTTCGCGTATTTTTTTTCAAAAAGGGCGCGAATATACAAAAAAAAGCAATTGGTTATAATTTGAGAGAATAGAGTGATGTTTGTGTCAACAAATCATTAATACTCAAAACACTCTAAATTATGAAAATTAAAGCTTTACTATTAGGCCTGCTTATCGCGGGAGCAACAGCATTAACGTACACTGCAATAACAGAAAATGCAGAACAAGCAATCGATAAAGGAGCAATTAAAGTACCACCAAGGGGATAAAAGAAAAATTTTGTCTGTAGGTACACTTATTGCCTTGTGTGTAGTGCTATCGCCTATACTTTTTTATGCATATCAAGGATTCCCAAATCTCAAAACTTGGGAGTCCTTTTTGTTTGGTACGATACACAGTAATTATTACGAAAGTATTCACACCTTAGCTTGGGTAGTTTTTAGCAAAGTTGTTCCCTTTATGTTATTATTAATCTGGTTTTTCACCTGTAAACACTGGTGGTATCATTCTATTTTAGTGCCAATAGCGATGTATGTTTTCCAGATTTATACTACAATTCAAGATGATTTACAATTTGCAGATACTGATGAATTCTACATTATCATACCTCTTATAGCAATTGTCGCAGCTATAACGTATACAATCAGAACTAAAATTTTTGATCGTTTATATGGTGTGAATCTAGACCAAGAGCTCAAACGTGTGCGTTGGAATGGTAAAATTGTTACCATACCTGCAGACTCTCCTTTAGACCTAAAACTAATTAATGATGAAGACGATGAGTTTATAGAAGAAGAGGAAGAAGATGATGATGTTTTTTAAGGTTCTCTTATTCCACAAAAACCATATATTAGTCTAGATAATAAACATACATACCCTATAATCCTTATATCTTGTTTTACGCTTCCGCGAAAGCTACCACTCTCCTATTAAACTTAAGTAACCTATTATATATAGTATCTAGAAGATAGGATTATAAGCTATCAAATTCAATCCCATAAAAAAACTCCCTACAGCCGTA
>JAHDEV010000222.1 GCA_020628615.1 Dokdonia sp. | reverse complement strand
ATTGTGCTGCAATGGTAGATTTTTTTGCACCGAGTGCCTTACGCACGCCTATCTCTCGTGTACGCTCCGTCACAGAGACAAGCATAATATTCATAAGAGCAATACAAGATCCAAAAATTGTTATAGCGCTGATAAAAATTGAAGCTATAAAAAGCACTTCCGTTATTTCGGCTATTTGATTAATAAGGTCGTCACTGCGTCCTATACCAAAGTTATTTTCTTCTACAGGAGAGAGGCCACGTATGTTTCTAAAGGTGAGTATCGCTTCTTCTTCGGCGCTGTCTAGTAGCTCTGCATCTTCTACCATTACACTCACGTTGTAGTTTATGTTAGGTTGGGTAAACATCGTTCTTGCTACTTGTATCGGTATGAGAACTCGCAAGTCTTGATTGTTACCAAAGGTGGCACCCTTTTCTTCAAGCATTCCTATTACGTTAAACTTGGTGCCACGTATGCTTATGGTTTTCCCTATGGGGTTATCATCCTTAAATATATTTTTATAAAAGTCACTTCCTAGTATACAAACTCGTGTGTTGTTATTTATATCAAAAGAGGTAAAGTTTCTTCCTTTTTCTAGCTTGAGACCAGAGTTGTTTAAGAAGTTGTCATTTACACCTACTACGCTTGCTTCTGGATCTGTCTTTTCGTTTTCATATTTTACCTCTGCGGTACGTGTTCCCTGAAAAGAGATGGCCGTGCGTGCCGTAGGGTAGTTGTACTGCTCTGTAAACTCTTTTACCTGGCGATAACCTATAACGGGGTTTATAACTCTCTTCTCATTAGAGCGTCTTGAGGTAAACTCATAACGTTGCAGGTTAAAGGTATTACTCCCCATACTTGCAAAGTCTGAGCTTATGGTGTTCTCAAGCGCCTTTACAAGACTTAAAATCCCTACCAGTGCCGTGATACCTATGGCAATGATAAATACAGTCAAAATAGTACGCAACAGCTGACTTTTAATACTGTCAAAGGCGATTCTTAAATTCTCGCGAAATAGTGAAAACATAGGTTCAAGTATGAATTAAGCATTTCAGAAACACAATTGTCTCTGTACACAATGTACGATAAGACTATTAACTCGTCAAAAAGTTACCAAACTTTTCAAATAATTCTCTCGTGGCTTCAATTTTTAAGATATTTGCGAGTGCATTTTAAATATGCCACAACCGCAATTTTTGTGGTAAATCACATTGTAAAAAAGAGATATACGCTTTCGCGAAAGCATAAAAAGAATACAGGTAGTCTTTCCTTCTAATAATTTTGAAAGTAATTACCTTAAAGAATACGACTGTAACATATGAGTACAAAACCTTCTATACCTAAAGGAACCAGAGATTTTTCACCAGAAGAAGTTGCAAAGCGCAGCTATATTATGAACACCATACGCACGCAGTTTCAGCGTTTTGGTTTTCAGCCTATCGAGACGCCTAGTTTTGAAAACAGCAGCACGTTGATGGGTAAGTACGGAGAAGAAGGTGACCGCTTGATATTTAAGATTCTTAATAGTGGTGACTATTTACGTAAGGTGAAGGATGACGCTTTCGCGAAAGCGGACTCAACAGCACTCACACCACAAATCTCAGAAAAAGCACTTCGTTACGATCTTACGGTACCTTTTGCGAGATACGTAGTACAACATCAAAATGATATTGTATTCCCATTTAAGCGTTTCCAGATGCAACCTGTATGGAGAGCAGATCGCCCACAGAAAGGACGTTTCCGCGAGTTCTATCAGTGTGATGCAGATGTGGTAGGAAGTGATTCTCTATGGCAAGAAGTAGAGTTTGTACAGTTGTACGATGCTGTTTTTAGCGCACTAAAGCTAGAAGGAGTAACTATCAAGATGAATAACCGCAAGGTACTTTCTGGTATTGCAGAGGTGATAGGCGCAAGTGATAAACTCATAGATTTTACCGTAGCGCTAGATAAGCTTGACAAAATAGGAGAGGAAGGCGTGACTAAAGAAATGCTTGCCAAAGGCATTACTCAAGAGGCCATAGATAAAGTAGCACCGTTATTTTCGTTATCAGGTACTTTTGGTGATCAGCTAGGGACGCTTAAAACCTTGCTTGCAGATTCTGAGACGGGAATGGAAGGAATAAACGAATTGCTTTTTATCAATGATGCTATAGAGAACCTAGGTTTACAAACCGCAACACTACAACTAGACGTAACACTCGCACGTGGTCTTAATTATTACACAGGTGCTATTTTTGAAGTAAGTGCTCCAGATGGTGTAAAGATGGGAAGTATAGGTGGCGGTGGTCGCTATGCAGACCTTACTGGTATTTTTGGTCTTAAGGATATGAGTGGTGTAGGGATCTCTTTTGGTCTAGATCGTATTTACCTTGTGATAGAAGAGCTAGGCTTATTTCCAGAAGAGGCGACAGAAGGTGTAAAAGTGTTTTTTGTAAACTTTGGTGATCAAGAAGCGGGTTATGCAATGCAAGCGATAAGCAAGCTACGCCAAGCAGGAATCTCAGCCGAGTTATATCCAGATGCCGTGACGAGCAATAAGCAAATGAAAAAGCAAATGA
>JAHDEV010000221.1 GCA_020628615.1 Dokdonia sp. | reverse complement strand
AATGGCAGAAGTTAAACCAGCAGAAGTTTCGGCAATTTTAAAGAAACAACTTTCAGGTTTTGAAGCAACAGCTTCCCTTGACGAAGTAGGAACAGTACTAACTGTGGGTGATGGTATCGCTCGTATTTACGGACTTGCAAACGCACAATATGGTGAGCTTGTAGAGTTTGAAAGCGGTCTTGAGGCAATTGTTCTTAACCTTGAAGAAGATAACGTAGGGGTTGTACTCTTAGGTACTTCTTCATCTATTAAAGAAGGTGATACCGTAAAACGTACACAACGTATCGCATCTATCCAGGTAGGTGAAGGTATTACTGGTCGTGTGGTAAACACTCTTGGTCAGCCTATAGATGGAAAAGGTCCTATCGCTGGAGAGACTTATGAGATGCCACTTGAGCGTAAAGCACCTGGTGTTGTTTTTCGTGAGCCAGTAACAGAGCCATTACAAACAGGTATTAAAGCAATTGATGCTATGATACCAGTAGGTAGAGGACAGCGTGAGCTTGTAATTGGTGACCGTCAGACAGGTAAGTCTACTGTTTGTATTGACACTATCCTTAACCAAAAAGAATTTTACGATGCTGGTGAGCCAGTACACTGTATATATGTAGCTATTGGACAAAAAGCTTCTACTGTTGCACTTATTGCACAGGTACTAGAAGATGCTGGAGCAATGGCATACACAACTATCGTAGCGGCAAATGCATCAGATCCTGCAGCAATGCAAGTATATGCACCATTTGCAGGAGCTGCAATTGGAGAGTACTTTAGAGATACAGGTCGTCCTGCATTAATCATTTATGATGATTTATCTAAGCAAGCAGTTGCATACCGTGAGGTATCACTTCTTCTTCGTCGTCCACCGGGACGTGAGGCATACCCTGGAGATGTATTCTTCTTACACTCTAGATTACTTGAGCGTGCTGCAAAGGTGATTAATGATGATGCTATTGCAAAAACAATGAATGACCTTCCAGATAGTCTTAAACCTATCGTAAAAGGAGGAGGATCACTTACTGCACTTCCTATCATTGAGACACAAGCGGGTGACGTATCTGCTTATATCCCTACAAACGTAATTTCTATTACAGATGGGCAAATCTTCTTAGATGGAGATTTATTTAACTCTGGTGTACGTCCAGCTATTAACGTAGGTATCTCGGTATCACGTGTAGGAGGTAACGCACAGATTAAGTCAATGAAGAAAGTATCTGGTACACTTAAGCTTGATCAAGCAGCTTTCCGTGAACTAGAAGCGTTTGCAAAGTTTGGATCAGATCTAGATGCTGCTACCCTTAACGTAATCGAAAAAGGAAAGCGTAACGTAGAGATACTTAAGCAAGCAGAAAACACGCCATTTACAGTAGAAGATCAAATTGCAATTATTTATGCAGGATCTAAAAACTTATTACGTGACGTGCCTGTAAACAGAGTTAAAGAATTTGAAGCAGAATATATCGAGTTCTTAAACGCAAAGCACAGAGGTATCCTTGATACACTTAAGTCTGGAAAGCTTACAGATGAAGTTACAGATACACTTGTAGCAGTAGCAAAAGACCTATCTGCTAACTATAACTAGTAGAATTTCGCTTTCGCGAAAAATATAATTCAACAACTCCCGCGCAAGCGGGAGACTTGTCAAAATTAAAGACAAATCGTGCCTAGCAAGTCTTACTTGTAAACACGGGAATTTATACAAGATGGCAAACTTAAAGGAAATAAGAAACAGAATTTCATCAGTATCTTCTACGATGCAGATTACCAGTGCTATGAAAATGGTATCTGCTGCAAAGTTGAAGAAAGCACAAGATGCAATTACAGCAATGCGCCCATATTCTGATAAGCTTACTGAGCTTTTACAGAACTTAAGTGCAACGCTAGAAGGAGATTCTGGAAGCAAACTCGCAGAAGATCGTGAGATTAATAAGGTACTTATTGTAGCTATTTCATCAAACAGAGGTCTTGCAGGAGCTTTTAATACAAACATTATTAAAGGTGTAAATGCACGTGTTGCTGCAAAGTATGCTGGCAAAGAAGTGCACCTAGTAACCTTAGGTAAAAAAGCAGATGCTATACTTGGTAAGACTTTTAAGGTAATCGAAAATAACAATGATATTTACGATGATCTTACTTTTGATAACGTATCAGCTATTGCAGAAGATTTAATGGCTCGTTTTGAAGCTGGTGAATATGATCGTATAGACATCATTTACAACAAGTTTAAAAATGCAGCAACGCAAATTGTTACTCCTGAGCAGTTTCTACCTATCGTAGCAACCGTACAAGAAGAAACAACTGCCACTGCAGATTATATCTTTGAGCCGTCTAAAGAAGAGATTGTAGAAGGATTAATTCCTAAAGCATTAAAGACACAGCTTTTTAAAGGTATAAGAGACTCTGTAGCGTCAGAACACGGTGCACGTATGACTGCGATGCACAAAGCAACAGATAACGCAACAGAGCTTAGAGATGCACTTAAGTTGCAATATAACAAAGCACGTCAAGCGGCTATTACAAACGAGATACTCGAGATTGTAGGTGGTGCAGAAGCTTTGAATAACTA
>JAHDEV010000220.1 GCA_020628615.1 Dokdonia sp. | reverse complement strand
GGACAGCCATCGTTATCACTATCTAAATCATTGTTATCTGCGAAAGCATCTCCATCAGTATTAGGGCATACCACTACGGTAACTTGAAAAATAGCAGCGTTAAAAGAATTTATTATGTTATCTCTTGTACCTCCTTGCGTTAAATCTTCATATAATAAAGAAGCCTCAGTAAATGGGGAATCTGCATTAAATGTAGCTATCGCACCATTCGTTTCTCCACCAGGAGTACCCCTTAAAAGGGCACTACCAAAACCACCACGAAAAACAAATTCCTCTGCAGAACTACCACCTACAGAAACATTAGTTGCAGCATTGCCTGCTTCATTATTTGCTGTAAGGGCACCAGAAACAATATCATAAGCAGCCATATCACCAACAATATCACTCCATGTCCCAGGAACCGTAAAGCATATTGCATCTGTCGGATCACCGATACCTGGACCATTATTATCCCTGTCGTAGTTATCCAAGTTTGGCAATCGTATTGAAGTTAAAGGTATTGTTGATGTAAACGTAATTGCACTTTCAGAAACCACTTCTCCACCTGGTAAACCAACACCATCTACAGCATCTATTGTAGGGAAAGTTGCTCCTAATGTAAAAGTCACACCTTCTGGCTCAACTGCACCATTACTTCCTAAAAAGTACACTGGATTTGTTGCTACTCTTACTCTTAGAGTTTCAAGATTTCCATTTATTGTTGCAGACCATACAATTTCATCTGTAGTGGACAATGCTAAATCATACTGAAAACTTGCCGTCTCCTCACTACATTCCACCTCGTCTAATATACCGTCATTATCATCATCAAGATCGCAACCATCAGGAACTCCATCTCCATCAAAGTCAACACTGTCATCATATCCATTACAGACATCATTTGAATCAGGAACGCCATCTCCATCACTATCTAAAATAGCAAATCCAAAATTTCCTACCGAAGTATTTCCTTCTGTAACATTGAAAACCCTTCCATCATTTGACACCCCTTCAAACAAAACAGCACCACTAGGAACATTTGCATCATTTTCATCAATATCAATAAGTGTATTTCCTCCAGGTACGATTGCCGAAAAATTACCAACAGAATCACTTACGAGTGTCTGTACAACTCCATTAGAATCTGTCACACTAACGCTAATTCCAGACAAATCAGGCTCTCCACTATCTTGAAATCCGTTTGCATTAACGTCATCATATACGTGACCACTAATGGTAGCAAGTGAAGTTACTATTGCTCCTAGTCCACCATGTATATCTGCTCCACCTCCGTTTGCATTAGGAAAATCGTTAGGATCTGTCACGTCTAATAAGTCTGCGTTAAATGGCACATTATTATCGAAGAATGAGATACCATAAACCGTATCTCCTACATTGTAACCTAAGTCCGCAAGTGTGATTAATGATATAGCAGCCACTTCTGTATTCCCCCCTACCCTCAAAGGGTTTCCAGTAGATGTAGTGCTATTAACAAGAAATGTCCAGTCTAAAGCATTAGTTACAGCTCCAAAATCATTAGTACCATCCACAGCATCCGCACCTCCTATTTCTATTACAGACCCAAAAGACGTAGGCTCACCAGTAACTGCATCTACTGATAGAATAGGAGCAGCCCTATAACTACTATTACCATTTTTTTCAGGCGCTAAAAACCCAACATTATTAAGAGTCGTAGTTACTGGAACTACAAACGGCTCATACAGTACATCTATTCTTTCAATGTTTTGAGCAGTGGATGTTGCATTCTTAAAAACATCATTGGCACCTCTAGTAATAATAGGATCTCTTAGCGCCTCCACCATTGAACAATCTCCAGGACTACCCGGAAAACTCGATTGATAATTAAAATCACTACTTGCATTTTCAAAAACGAAAAAACCACAACGATCACCAGTCACCCCACCATTACCATCAACACGCACAATGTTATAACTGATTTGTGTGAAATTATTATCCAAGAAATAACTATCACCACCAAAGGTTACTGTAGAGATTCTAAAATCATTACCCTCGCCCCAAGAATATGCTTGTGACGTACTAGGATCCGTATAGGTCGAAGAGGTCGCACCAGTCGCAACAAAAGTCGCGTTAGTTACAGCATTTTGAGCCAACAAGGCAAAACATGAAGAAAAAAAGACAAGCGTGTATAACAGTGTTCTTTTCAAAGGAGTAAATTTTATCATATACTAGGGGTAGTTGAAAGCAAAAGCTTTCTGTTTTAGTTGCAATTAATGGGGCGTAACTATACAAACCATTACAAAAATACAATGGACTTGAAAAATGGATTCCAGAACTACGCATCTTCACCAAAAATTCGATTAACGAAGCAAATAATTCGACGTTATACACATGTTATAAACAATTAAAATTCTAAACAACACATTTCCCCCTATGTACGCAATAAATAGCGTTAAGGTTTTAGAAAAAATAAAATTTGTTGATTCGCCTAATTCACTGAACATCAGCACAGATAAGGGATAAGCGGCTTCACACTCAAAAAATCCACCCCAAAACAGGATACAAATGATCTCTTAAAATATGTTAATATTCTAGCAGTCAACGAAGTAAAGAG